>CAZGJX010000011.1:0-53806 GCA_964525635.1 uncultured archaeon | reverse complement strand
AATTAATATTATTATCCTTTTAATCTTCAGTTTCTTGATTTATTTGATTAATATTTCTAAAATTTCTTACCATTTCTTTTTATCAATCTAAAATTTGAAAACTATTAAAAAATTAAAATATAATAATGAATAAAGTAAAATTGGAGAGTTTCATTACAGAAATTTTTTCATCAATTCAAGGAGAAGGGGGGACAGTTAGGGGAAGTTGTTTTGGAAAAAGACAAATTTTCATTAGATTTTCAGGATGTAATTTATCTGATGGTTTATATGGTACATCTGGTTGTTTTTGGTGTGATTCTATAAATGCTCAAGATCCACAACCTCCAAAAGCTAAAATTGAAGAAATCCCCGGATCATTAAGATATAATTATTTAAGAAATCCAATTACAAAAGATAATTTAATTAACATAATTCAAAAATTAATCACTAAAGACCTTCATTCTATTAGCTTCACAGGAGGAGAACCTTTATGTCAACTTGATTTTATTTTAGATTTTGCAGAATTTTTAGAAAATAATCACATAAATTATCCTCTCTATTTAGAAACAAATGGAACGTTAATCCCAAATAAAAAGCAATTAAATATTTTAGCTAAATATTTCCGTTTTTGCTGTTGCGATATAAAAGATAGGAGTTCACAATCATCTATAGAGAAGACTTGGAAAGAATTAGTGATAAAAGAATTAGATTTTATAAAGGTATTTGTTGAGATGAATATTAACATATTTGCAAAAATAATAGTGACATCACAGACAAAAATCGGAGATATTGGATGGATTTGTCATAATTTATCAGAAATAGAATATTCTAATGGTGAAAGTGTAGGATTAGCAATACAACCCGTTTATTTAATCGATGAAGATTTGAAAGAGAGATATTTAATTTCTATAGATCATCTAAATGAATTATTCTATAAAGCTGCTGAATCTTTATCTTCAGAACAAATCTCATTATCAATTCAAGCACATAAATATCTTAATTTACCATAATATTATTGAAATTGAAATATAAAAAACTAAATAACTTGATCTATTTCTTCATTTAATACAAATGTTTTAATAACCTATTCTAATCTTAGGTCTATAATTAATTGACCTACTTCTGCTTAATAAAAAATAAAATAAAAGAATAACCATTAACAAAATAGAATGAAAAAAATGGGATATAAAGTAATAGTAAATGATACAACCGTAAAATTTAGTGCTTGTCATTTTCTAAAAGAACATCCAAAATGTTCACGACTTCATGGTCATAATTATTATGTTTCTGTTGAAGTGAGTGATGAATTAGATGATAATTTTTTTGTTATTGATTTCATGGAACTTAAAAAAAAGCTAAAATCAATAACCGAGCCATTAGATCATTTTATTTTAATCCCAACAAAGTCTAAAGATATTAATATTATAGAATATGAAGATTCTATTGAAGTTAATATCTCAATGAAAAAATATATTTTTCCACGTTCAGATGTGTGTTTACTTCCCTTACCTGCTACAACAAGTGAAATTCTAGCAAAATATATTCACGATAAATTAAAAGAAATCTATAAAGATAAAAAAATAAAAGTAAAAGTTGGTGAATCAAAAAGTTCAGTCGCCTCTTATGAGGAATAATTAATTTCTTAGTTAATTTATCAGGACTTATATTCTAATGGATCTTTTAAACCTACTTCCTTAAAACCTTTTAATCTTAATTCACAAGAAAAACATTCTCCACAAGCAGGACGTTCTCCTCTATAGCAGGTATGAGTATATTTATATAAATTTAATCCCTCCAATTTATCCATTAATTTAATTGTATTTGCTTTAGATTTCCACATTAAAGGAGTGTGAATTATTATATCATAATCTAATCCAAGTTTTAAAGTTGCTTGAAGTGATTTCATAGTAGCGTCACGACAATCTGGATAACCGGAATAGTCTTGCTGACAAACACCTGTGACCATATGTTTTATTTTTTTTTGATAAGCATAAGCTGCAGCAATCGTTAAAAAAAGAATATTCCTACCAGGAACAAAAGTAGTAGGAAGGTTAGTTTCCTCATTATATTCTATTTCTATGTCTTGAATCATAGCTGTTTTTAGTAGTGTTGATAGAAAAGGTATTTCAATAATTTTATGTTCAAGGATTTTTTTTTCTGAAAGCCATGGAATATTATGTTTATCTGAATTTAGTATATCTATAATTTTAGTAGCGCATTGTAACTCAATTTTATGTCTTTGCTTATAATTAAATGTAATAAGGAATATGTTTTGAAATTTCTTAAGTGCCCATAATAAACAAGTTGTAGAGTCCATTCCACCACTAAATACAACCAAACAAGAAGAATCTAAATCGTTCATGATTAAAAAAGACTTTTTATGTTGAATTATTCAATAAATATTAAAAATTTCTTGATAGGTATAAAAAGGAATGGATATTGATTAATTATTCTTGATTTTTTATTTTTAGAGTATATTTTAATAGTGAAATCTCTCATCTAATTTTTTTCCACATTTGGGACAAAATATTTTTCTTTCTCTAATTTTATCTAAAGAAATGTATTTTTCTAGTTTTTTTTCAAGATTTTTATATATATTTTCAAGCATTATATCTTCAATAGATATCAATTTTATTTTTCCCTTTTTATATAATTTTATTTTTTCTTCTTTTCTTTTATAATATTCCTTCCCAAAATATCCCCAATATTCAATATATACATTATAATCGGGTAAAAACCAATCATACATGATTGAGGAACCATTTACTTTAATAATACCTTCATATTCATGTTTAATATTTAAGCGAAATAAATGATTATCTATAATCATTTCTCCTCTAGATCTTGTGATATGACCATCTAAACATTTATAGCTCTTTGCTGTCTCTGGAATGTAGTCTTTATATTTTGATTTTGATAAGATTTTAGTTATCCAATAAATTAAAAGGAGAATTAAACCAAAAAATAGTCCTCCTAAAAGAAAATATAAAATTATTCCATCCATGTTGTTTTTTAATATACTATTATATATCTTAATATAATCATATTGATTCATATATATAAATTCATAGACTAAAGGTTTTCTAAAAAACTAAAATTCAAAGAAGTAATTCTCTTTCTCCTATTTAGCTTTTTATAACAGATTTATAGCTACAATATTGACATATTATTTTATTACATGGATAACCACAATTTTGACAATAATTTTTTCTCTCTATTTTATAGTATTTTTTTAATAAATGAGATAATGCATTATATCCATTTAATAAATTCAATTCAACATCTGGAATGGAATTTTTACTATTTTGTATGAAATTAAGAACTTTCCTTCTCATTATTGGATCTTGTTTTGAATATGGACAATGAGAAGGATAATAAGTCAAATTCTTAATATTAACGTATAAGAAGATTTCTTCCTCTGGAATTTTCATTAGAGGTTTAATTTTCTTAATATAATAAGTATTGGTATCCTTCGAAGAATTGACTTCAAATATATTTTTTTGAGCTATTAAAGAGAAACGTTTAAAGAGGATATTCATTAAAAATGTTTCTGCTATATCTGTTAAATTATGACCTACAGCTAAGATATCTCCTTTTAATTCTTTTGCGCCGTCATTTAATAATCTTCTCCTAAAAATAGCACAATAATTGCATGCATATTCATAATCATTTGAATTCTTTTTTTGAATTATAATATCTTCAAGAGTTTTTCCAATCCTTTCTTTAAATGAAATTATTTTATAATCTATTTCATTTTCTTTACAAAATTTTTTAGCTGAGGCAATACTTTTATTTCTATAATTAGATATCCCTTCATCAATAATTAATGCGATAATTTCGTTTGAATATTGTGATTTTTCTTGAATTTTCTTGAGGTTATATAAAAGAGTAATTGAATCTTTTCCACCTGATAATCCAACAATAATTTTATCAGAAGGATTAATCAGATTATATTCTTTTATCGTACTATAAATTTTATTTTCAATATCTATTGTGAAACATTCAGGACAAAGATCTTCATTATTATATTTTCTTTGTATTACTAAAGATTTACTACAGGATGAACATTTTCCAGTTTTTATAAATATCTTAAAATCACTCATGAATTCTTCTATTTTGTGCTAATATCACGTTCTTTATCTATATTTCTATTATTTAAAACTTCATTCATTGATCCAGAACGAAATCCTTCAATATCAATAGTGATGTATTTAAAACCTATAGATTTCAAACTAGTTTTTATTGATAAAAGATTATCTTTTGTTAATATTTTTGGCAAATCTTTAAGTAGAAATTCAATCCTTGCAAGATTCTTATCATGATATCTTACTCTTAATTGTTTTAAGTTAAATTGATTTTTAAGAAATGATTCTGCGGCCATAATCTTATTTATTTTTTCTTCATTAATTTTTTGATGATAAGGTATTCTAGACGAAAAACATGCCATTGAAGGTTTTGATTTTACTTCTAAATCGAAAAATGAACATAATCTACGAATTTCTTGTTTTGTAATATTATATTTTATATAAGGTGCTTCAATACCTAATTCTTTTAAAGCTAATATTCCTGGTCTATAATCTGACAAATCATCTATATTAGTACCATCAACTATAATATCAAAATTTCTTTCCTTTTGAGTTAAGTTAATTTCAGAATATAATCCTTTTTTACATAGATAACATCGATTAGTAGGATTTTTTTTAAACTCCTTATCTTTTAAAGGATCTCTTTTTAATAATAGATATTCTATATTTTGATCTTTGGCAAATTGAATTGCTGCATCTGTTTCTTCTTTTGGATATAAAATAGAACATTCTGTTATAAGTAAAGTCTTTTTAGCATACTTATTTGATAAAAAAGCTAAGAGGCTACTATCTACTCCTCCTGAAAATCCAATAATTACTCTTTTATCTTCAAAAAAAGTAATCAGACTTGTTAATTTTTTATTTAATGTTTTAGAGAGTTCCATATTAGAAATTAACCATGAAAGATAGATAAAGAAATCATTTAATAATTATTATTATATGAAATAAGGGAAAAACTATAAGTTTTGGTGAATTTTCAAGTTTTATTGTGTTAGATTTAAAATTGGATGAAATTAATGCATTTAATTTTTCAATTTAAACATAAACTTTAGATTTCATATTATAATTTTATTTTTTATTAATTGTAAATAAAATACTCCTAAATTTGAAATTAAATTATCATTTATTAATTTAAAAAAAATAAAAATGTATTTAAACAAAATATATTAAATTTTAATTATTATCCAAAAAAAGTGAAATTAATGAATAAAGAATATATTTATCTTGATTGTGCTGCAACTACTCCTGTTGATCCCCGTGTAATTGAAGTTATTAACAAACATCTAAAAAAAAATTATGGTAATGCTTCAAGTTTACATAGTTTAGGTTTAGCTGCTAATAATATATTAGAGGAATCTCGTGAAAGTGTTGGATCAATAATTAATGCTGAAAAAGATGATGTAATCTTTACGGGTTCAGGAACTGAATCAAATAATATAGCAATAATAGGAGCTGCCTTAGCTAATAAAAAACGAGGGGATCATATCATTACTACCTCAATTGAACATCACGCAATATTAAATCCTTGTAAAGAGTTAGAAAAACAAGGCTTTAAAGTATCATATTTACCAGTAGACAAATTCGGTATAATTAATATTGAAAATTTGAAGGAAACTATAACGGATAAAACAATGTTAATTAGTATTATGTTTGCTAACAATGAAATAGGTACCATCGAACCAATAAAAGATATAGCAGAAATTGCAAATGATGCTAATATTGTATTTCATACCGATGCAGTACAAGCTTTCGGAAAAATTCCTATAGATGTCAATAATTTAAAGTTTGATATGCTATCTGCTAGCGCACACAAATTATATGGTCCTAAAGGCGTTGGAATGTTATATATGCGTAATAAAGGTAAAAAAGAAGGAAGGGGTAAATATTGTAGACCTATAATGTTTGGAGGAGCACATGAACGAAATTACCGACCTAGCACAGAAAATGTACCTAGTATAGCAGGATTTGCTAAAGCAGTTGAATTAGCAAAAAAAGAAATGCCAAATGAAATGAAACGATTGACAAAATTAAGAGATAAAATAACAAATACAATCGAAAGAAAAATTGAAGATTCATATCTAAATGGACATCCAACAAAACGTCTTCCTAACAATGTTAATTTTGGATTTCGATATATTGAAGGAGAGTCAATACTATTAAGTTTAGATATGGAAGGGATTGCAGGATCAACAGGCTCAGCATGTTCTTCAAAGTCTCTCGAACCATCACATGTTTTATTAGCTATTGGTTTAAAACCTGAAGAAGCTCATGGATCACTCAGAATCACTCTAGGGAGATTTAATAAAGAAAATGATATTGATTATTTCTTAGACGTATTACCTCCAATTATTGAAAGATTGAGAAAGATGTCCCCTTTAAATAAAGATACAAAATATATAATAAAAAAATAAAATAATAACGTATTATTTAAATATACAAATGATTTAAAAAGGAAAATGACAATAAAACAATTACAGTCGAAAATCTTAGATTTAAAAGTTAAAAATGACGTCACTATATTAGCTCATTATTATCAACCAATTGAGATTCAAGAAATTGCCGATCATGTAGGAGATTCATTAGGATTATCTCGTATTGCTAAGGAAAAAGCTAATACTGAATATATAATATTTGCAGGAGTTTTGTTTATGGCAGAAACAGCTTCTATTTTAAACCAACATAAACATGTGTTAATACCTAATCCTGAATCTTGTTGTCCAATGGCAGGATTTCTTACCGCCGATAAAGTTTTAGAATTTAAAGAGAATAATCCAAATAAACCTGTAGTTGTATATGTTAACTCGACTGCAGCAGTAAAGGCTGAGGCCGATGTTTGTTGTACATCATCTAATTGTGTCAATATTACTAAAAATATTAGTAAGGAATTCAATAGTGATTCTGTTTTATTTGGACCAGATGCGAATTTAGCGGATTATGTTGAACAGATTTCAGGAATAAAAACTATTAAAATGCCCGATAATGGACATTGTATAGTTCATTCTCAATTGAAACCAAATGATATTATTAATCAAAAGAATAAATATCCCACAGCTAAAATTCTTGTGCATCCAGAATGTACTCGTGCTGTACGTGAATTAGCAGATATAATTGGATCTACAGCCAAGATGTATAAATATGTGAAGTCCAGTACAAATGAAGAAGATAAATTCATAATTGGAACTGAAATAGGGCTCTTAGAAAGAATGAAATTGGATTTTCCTAATAAAGAATATTTTCTTGCTAGTGAAAAAATGATATGTTACAATATGAAAAAACACAATCTTGAGCTAATAGAATATGTATTAACCCACTTGGATGATAAATCTTTTGAAGTAAAAGTTCCAGAAAAAATAGCTAAGAAAGCATTGATACCAATAGATCGAATGTTATTATATTAATTTAATCTATTTTGATTATGAATTACTTATTATTCGGATTATTTTTAAAAAAAAATATAAATAACAGTTTCAAAGGAAGTATATCTTTAAATCTATTATAGCTGTAATTATTCTTATAGAGATTTGCTACTAATTCTCTATCTCTGGAAATTATTTTCCTCTATTTAGTATATCTCGCTCCACATCATAAGAATCATTTAGAAAGGTTCAAAAGATTTCTGGATGATTATTTTGCAGAACTCATCTAATCCATTTTTAAGTCTTAGTATATGATTGCCACAGTCTGAAAATGATCGTCCGCTATTTTTCAAAAAGATTTTAAAATAATATTTTATTAGATAAATGGAGGTTCACGAGCATTTAGGATTAAAGTATTAAAGACCTATATTTTATTTTAAATTTTAAAATTAACTGTCAATACAATCCTTTCGTTAACCGAGCTCTCTTTAACCTATGCCGAGAAATAAAATGGAATGTTCCTTCTATACGAGAAATAAAAGTTTGAATTTAACTCTTGAAGATTCCGCATTTTATATTATTATAAAAAAAAGAGAATTATTTGGCAGGGGCCTTCCGACTAAAACCAAGGGAGAGTCGGTATTTCTAGAAATTAAACATCGGGGAATTTTAAGGACAAGGGACTGAAATTGTTTTTGAAGCCTTTCAAAATTCAAATCTACGATATGTCAAAAAACAGCCTGCAAAAGGAGGGAAACGCAAAAAGTGAACCATCAAATGAATCCGAGATTTCTTAATTGAAAGATGTTCTAAGAATTACTAAAAATTGGAAAGTATCCTTTATGAATATATTAATAATGTCGGACTACACCAAAAAGAAATTTAAATTAAAAAAAATACTTCCTTAGATACTGATAGAAAAAAACCACTCTTCTATTGTTTATTTTATTTACATATCTATTTTTATTGTTAATACCACAATTTAATTTAAAATCCAATAATTTAAAGCAAAAATGTGATAATAAAAATGAAATTAGTGGATTAAATACATCACAAGATGTATCCTTATTATGGACATTTGATTCAATAGAAATTACTGATGTTCCAGCACTCGCTGATGTGGATAATGATGGAAAGTTAGAGGTGATTTTAGTTGATTTCATTAGGGGCGTTTCTGTTTTAAATAGTGAAGATGGAACAGTTCTATGGGCTAGTTCTTCAAAGAATTTTCCATCATCCCACGCTGTTGTAGATGACATAGAGGGAGATGGAAAACTGGAAATTTTTATTAATTCTTTTTTTGGTGGTGGAGTATTTAGTGGTGAAAATGGAACACTCATTTGGGGTGATAATGGTGATGGAACTTTCTTGACTACCATAAATCCTTGCATAGGTGATATAGATGTAGATGGAAAGCTTGAATTAATCAGTGCAGACAATTGGGGCTCATTTTATGCTCAAAATGCTGAAGATGGATCATTTCTCTGGTCTAATTTCTATGAATATCCAATATATTCAACTCCATCTATAGGTGATATAGATGGAGATGGCAAGTTGGAAGTAGTTATTAGAAGTTCAAATCATATACTTTATACAATAAACGGTGAAGTTGGAACACTCCTATGGAATTATAACATAGCAAATTATATTTGTTCATATCCCGCACTTGGTGATATTGATGGGGATGGAAAGTTGGAAGTAGTTATTGGAAGTGAAGATAATCAAATTTATGCATTAAATAGTGAAGATGGGACAGTTCTCTGGAATTATACTAAAGGAGATGAAATATATGCATCTGCTGCCCTAGGTGATGTAAATGGAGATGGAAAGTTCGATGTAATAATCCCAAGTATAGACTTTAACATTTATGTTCTAAATGGTACAGATGGCGCTCTTATATGGTCCCATTATAGACCACGCGTTTTACATACTCCTGTACTGGATGATATTGATGATGATGGAAAACTTGAAATAATTATTAGCAGCAATATGAGAACATTTGCATTAAATCCCCTATATTCAGGTAAAATTGTCTATTGACAGGGAACTTCAGATACCACTTCATTTAGTCATTCGAGAAATATACAGGATATAGATTCCAATTTTGATATGCCCTCTAATTATTCAGAGGGATTATATGGTACAGATTCAAATGATGCTGATAGTGATAATGATAGAGTAAATGATGGAAGAGAAGTAGATTTGGGAACAAATCCATTAGATCTTAATGATTATCCTGATATTCCATTAAATCCAACCACGACAATACCAGATGATGTAATTTCTGGATATGATTTTCTCTTGATAATCGGAATTATTTCAACTATATTAATATTAATAGTGAGGAAATATCACAACACATAGTTTTAATTAAATTTCTATTTCTTTTTTTTCTCTATAATAAGTAAATTGAAAGTTATAGGAATAATATTAATAATTATTTCGAGTTCAATTTTCCTTATTGTTTTGAATTATAAGATATAAATCTTAAATATAAATTAAGATAATACTTATTTTGCATAGAACACATTAAATCATTCTTATATAATGATTTAAAATTTATTTTGTGTTATACATAAAATATGCCAATTTTGCGCTTAATTTTTTAATTTTTAAATAAATTAATATAAATAATAAGAACATTAGGGAGATTCTATGGAAGAATATTTACAATGTTTAAGTTGTGGAAAAAATTTAAGTTCTAAGGAAAAAGAAAAGCATAATTATTGTGCAGAATGTATTTTAGGTCTAAATTTTAGTGTTAGAGAAATAAATCGTGAAGAATTAGATAGAAACCTACAAAAAATATTAGATTTCTTTATTTCCGATGTTAGTTCTGCTTTTAATAAGGATCCTGCTGCTAAATCAATTCTAGAGGTATTGACAAGTTATCCTGGAATTAAAGCGGTATTATTATACAGAATCGCCCATTTTTTTTGGCAAATTGGTATGCCGTTCATTCCTAGATATATTTCTGATATTGCTAGAGATTTAACTGGAATTGAAATCCATCCTGGTGCAGAAATAGGTAGTGATTTTTTTATTGACCATGGTGCTGGTGTTGTAATTGGGGAAACTGCGGAAATTGGAAATAATGTCACTCTTTATTCTGGGGTAGTTTTAGGGGGTGTTTTCCTAGAACATAAAAAAAGACATCCAACTGTTAGAAATAATGTTGTTATAGGTACTGGGGCTAAACTACTTGGACCTATAACTATAGGAGATAATGTAAGAATTGGTTCAAACTCAGTAGTTGTTAAAGATGTCCCTGCCAATTCTGTTGTTGTTGGTGTACCTGGGCAGATAATTTCAAGAGAGGGAAAAAAGATAAAGAAGATAGATCTAGCTCATGGAGACCTTCCAGATCCATTAGTAATTACAATAAATACCTTAAATTCTCGACTTGAATTTCTAGAAAAGAAAATATTAGAAAATAAAGAAATTATAGTAGATAAAGACGATTCTATAGAATTATACTATGGAGATTATGGATCAGGAATTTAAAAAGATCTGGACTTTAATGGACATCTACAAATTCATCTTATTTGAATAGTAAATTAAATGGGCGATTTCAGAAAGAATAACATTAGACCTCATACCAGGCAATCTTACGATGACTAGAATTGTCTGAAATTATATTTTTTATTGTTGGTCGATAAAAATTGCATTAAAAAAGAAATTTCAGTGTTTTTAAAATGAAAGGTGGAGGGTTTTATCAATATTATAGAAGTTCTCTATCTCAGTTAGGTTTGATCATAAACAATAGATATTTACCTGTTTTGAATTCCAATGGAGAATCATTAGCAAATTAATAATTTTTATCAAATTTTAATTTTTATTATAGAAAATTTTACGATTAAAAATATAATCAATGAATAAATAAAATAATAAAAAGTAAAAAGTAATGTCAAAAAGTTTTAGAGAGACTCTGAATTATTTATAGAATATAAAGATTAAAAGAAGAATAAAATTCAATTATTATTCGCTATGCTTTATTCCAGTTCCTATATATTTAATTTCTAACGTAGACGAAAATGGTATCTATAATATAGCACCGTATGGGATGGTTATGCCTGTTTCTTATAACCCATTAATTATTTGTGTTGGTTCAGATAAAAATCGAGATACATATAGAAATATATTACAAAATAATGAGTTTGTTCTAAATGTGCCAAGTATAGATCTTTTAAAAAAAGTTAATAGAACTGCAGATCCAATACCCCCGAACCAAGATGAATTCATCCATGCACATCTCACACCAATCAAATCCATGTTTGTCCAACCTCCTAGAATTGAAGAATGTAAAGCTCACATAGAATGTAAAACTATTTGGGTTAAAAATGCTTCAGAAATTTGTAAAAATAGAGTTATCATAGCCGCAGAAATAGTTGCTTTATCTTTAGATGATGATTTTTTCTTAAAAGATTTATGTAAACAAAAAGGTCTTATGAAACCATTATATTATGAAAAAAATTCATATTTTACCCTTGGGGCTTATATAGGTAATCGAAGAATGAGATGATTTCTTAGTCTTTTAATAATATGGTGAATAAATATTATAAAAAGCAATTGAAATATAAAATAAAAATGATAAATAAATTAAAAAAATCCATAGTTTAGGTGATTATGAAATTAATATTTCAGAAGAAGGAGTTCTCAATAAGTTGGCAGATATAAAGCATCCTTTTATCGATTGCAGTTTAATAGAATTAGGAATAGTTAAAAATATAACCGTTAACGACAGTAATGTTATTGTTAATTTTGCACTTCCTTTCCCGAACATTCCTATCAAAGATAATCTCATAACTAGTATAAAAAAAGCTCTAGAGGAGCTTGGTGCGAAACTTGAGGTGAAAATAACAACAATGACGCAAGAAGAACGACAAAGATTCTTAGATTTGGAAAAAGAGAATTGGAAGTAAGTTGATTTCAAAAATTATACAAATAATTTGAAAAATATTACTCATATCTATTCTTATAAAACTTCTTTAATTTCGGGTCTTCGTTCCCATCGGGAAGGACATAATCAGGCGATACATATCTCTCTTCTTCAAATCTTTTTTTTCGAATACAATTTTTACCTCCATTCCAGC
The DNA here is from genome assembly GCA_964525635.1 of uncultured archaeon. Classification (GTDB taxonomy): domain Archaea; phylum Asgardarchaeota; class Lokiarchaeia; order Sigyniarchaeales; family SOKP01; genus JAFGOA01. The sequence goes on along the minus strand of CAZGJX010000011.1, from coordinate 41,293 downwards.
AGAAATTTTCTATCCATTTTTTATCAATTAATCCTAAATCGTATGCACGCTTCATAGCAGAAGTTTCATCATACCAACGGCAAAAATTTTTATTCATATTATTTAAATATATTATAAAATTATTAATTTTATCGCAAATAGGAGGAGTTTAGCTTGAAGGAAGATGCATATCATCTAGCAGCTAAATGGATTTTGGAATCTAAATTTACAGTAATTTTTAGTGGGGCTGGAGTTTCTGTGGAAAGTGGAATCCCACCCTTTCGTGGAAAAAATGGATTATGGGAAAAATATAATCCAATCTTTTTAGATAAAAATTATTTTAAAGCTCATCCAAAAAAATCATGGAATCTTATAAATGAAATTTTTTACGAGTTTTTTGGTCAAGCTAAACCTAATGAAGCTCATTACATTATTGCAGAACTAGAGGAAAAAGGACTAATAAAAGCAATAATTACTCAGAATATCGATAATCTTCATCAAGTGGCAGGAAGTAAGAAGGTTGTGGAATTCCATGGAACTGCACAGACATTAACTTGTATAAAATGTAAGAAAAAAGTTAAAAGCAATAAATTTTTAAATGATTTACCTCCTCATTGCCCTAAATGTGGAGGACTATTAAAACCTGATTTTGTATTTTTTGGTGAAGCAATACCTCAAAAAGCCCATGAGGATTCTATTAAAAATGCAGTACTTGCAGAACTTTTTATTTTAGTTGGAACAACTGGAGAAATAATGCCTGCCTCAACAATACCATACATAGCAAAGGATAAAGGTGCGAATTTTATTGAAATTAATGTTAAACCATCCAATTACACTCATACAATTGTTGATATCTTTTTGAAAGGGAAAGCAACAGAAGTTTTCGTGAAATTAAAACAATTATTAGATCATCCAATATAAAAATTTATTAAGAGTAATTCATCATTTAAAATGAAATAATAAATATTAAACTTCATTGAGTTAAAATATGGGTAAGATCTGTAAATGGTACTATTGTTGTCCAATTAAATATTTTACAGATCAAGGAAAACTTGAACCAAAATGGGTTGAAGACTATTGTTTAATAGGAAATAAAGAATGTATTAGGTATCAAATGGAGGAAAATAACGAATACCACCCAAATAATATGCTTCCCAATGGTGAAATTAGAGAAAATTTACGCTACTAAAATCTATAATCTATCATCTTTCTTTTAGAAGAACATGATCTCTTACAGGAATTTTTAGAATGGAAAAGATTATCTGAGAGATCACAAAAAATTAAAAAGTATATTAAAGAGAGCTGAGAAAGTATATAACGCTCTCAACTTAACCTCGTCATTTTAGATTAGAAGCATTTTTAACAGAATTCAAATTTTATTTTATTATTTTTTTTAAGTAATTTAGATTAAATGTTAAGTTATTTGTAAAGTAAATTTTTTATTTTTCAAAACTATTCCCTTTCTCCCTATATTCAAATGATTTTAAAGAAATAAAATGATTCTACAAAAAATATAACATTTAATCGTAATTTATTGAAATAGGTTAGAAACTATAAGGAAAAAGCTTTTTAATAACTTAAAATATCATATCTTTAAAAAGAGTATAATTATTATGTCTAAAAAGAAAGATAATAAATCTAAAGATGAATTAGATGATCTACTCGATCAAACCTTTGAAAGTCAGGATCTTATCCATCATAAATGCCTGATAAGAGATGATCCGGCAAAAAAGCAAGCAGAATGGAAAAAAAAATACAGTAAATAATTAATTAACCAAGAATGCCAGATTTTCTTTATCTATCTAATAGCATAAAAACCGCTTTAGAGGAGCTTGGTGCGAAACTTGAGGTGAAAATAACAATAATGACTCAAGAGGAACGACAAAAATTCTTAGATTTAGAAAAAAAGAATTGGAAGTAATTTTATTTTAAAATCTATGTAAATAATTTAAAAAATATTACTCATATCTATTCTTATAAACCTTTTTTAATTTAGGATCTTCAGACTCATCTGGAAGAACGTAATTGGGTGATGCATATCCTTCTTTTTCAAATCGCTCCTTTCTAACGCAATTATTTCCTCCGCTCCAACAGAAATCTCTAACCCATTTTTTATCAATTAATCCTAAATCGTATGCACGCTTCATAGCTGAAGAAAAATACATCATATATTCATCTAACAGCTTAATGGAGTTTTTTTTAATATTTAAATATAATTTAGTATAAATCTTTATTAGAAACAAAAATAATGATCGATTTTAATTTTTAATATGAAGTGTATTATATGCCTTGGATAGATAAAAATAGATGTAATGGTTGTGGAATATGTATTGAAGAATGTCTTGTAGGAGCTATAACTATGATAGAAGATAAAGCTGAAATAAATATGAAAGAATGCATTAGATGTGGGAATTGTCATAAGATATGCCCACAAAATGCATCTAGACATGATAGCGAAAGAATTCCAGAAGAAGTAGAAAAGAATATCAAATGGGTAAAAGGGTTAATGGCACATTATGAAACAGAAGCAGAACTAAAAGGATTTCTTAACAGAATTAAAAGACATTTTCAAAAGAAAATAAAAGTAAATGAAAAGACTCTAGAAAAAATTGAGGAATTTATATAAAATTTTTAATAAAGAGAATCACGTTTAATCAAATAGAGCTTGATTTAAACAAGAATCGCATACTTAAAGCTCTATTTTCTATTAAAAGGGTTTTTTAAAATAACTTTTAAAATTATATATAAAATAAATAAGAATTTAATTGTATTTAATAATTAAGTTAAACTCGTTTAATTAAATTAAAAAATAAAATAAAAAGAGGTAATACATATAAAAGATTTAGATGTTGAGAAGTTTAATAAGCTTTTATCTTATTGGATTAACCATAATAATCAACACTTAGAGGAAATTAACAAATGGATTATAAAAATTAAAAGATCAATCTCGGAAGAGATAGCTCACGATTTGACAAATGCAATTCAATTATTTAAGAAAATGAATAAAATATTTGAATCAGCAAAAAAGAGAGCAGAAAAAATTGAATATAAAGATTTAACTAAAAACATAGAAAAAAAAGAAAAGTTGATACCTAAATGGGAAAACTCCATAAAACCTTATGAGGTGAAAGGGATAGGAGTTATTCATACGCCTTATGAAGATAATGCACCATATCAACCAATCGAAAATGAACAAGCTGATTTCCAAATTATTGTTGATCCCAAATATCTTGAAGGGCTTCATAAACTTGATAAATTTCGTTATATTTATGTAATCTATTATACGCATCGTGTATTGCAAGAAGTTAAGAATATTATATCCCCTCCTTGGACAGATGGACTTGAAGCGGGGATATTCGCAAGTAGATCCCCTCTACGTCCAAATCTTATTGGACTTAGCGTTGTTCGGATAAAGAAAATTGTAGATAATAAAATCTTCACTTCAGGTTTAGACGTATTTGATGGAACGCCATTGCTTGATATTAAACCATATATTAAAGATTTAGATTCAAAGGACAATGCAAATTATGGGTGGATTGAAGATTTAGAAGGATATAAACACCTTCTTTTACATATTAGAGGAGTTCCTCACGACTATTAAAGAAGGGACAATCAATTCTTACCTAAGCGCCCTCATTATTGCAATGAATAAAAAGAAGAAAGAAGAAGATATAGTTGTTGTATTTATGCAAGAAGGATTGGTAGCATTCGTGAACAAAGGATTTAGGTTCTCATCTGGTTTGGAATCATATTCCAAGGATATAGAAAAAAATGCCGCTATAATGGGCATCCCTTCAGATCCTTTTGAATTAATAAAAGAAGCTAAAAGCGCTGGAGTTTCCTTATACGCTTTTCAAGCATGGATGAAACTCTTGGGCGGGAAACCATTAAGATTTACAGTTCCGAAAGGTTTACAGAAGTTAGAATTATCAGAATTAATAGAAGCATTAGACGAGGCAAAAAAAGTTCACCAAGAAAGCCAGATTTTCTCAATCCAATAATATTTTCATATTATTAATTGTTAATAATTCTTATGACGCTCTAGATTAATTTTCTAAAAAGTTATAAATTAATAGAAAAATTATTAGAAAAGTTATTAAAAATTTCAAATAACTAATAATAGAATTATATTTTAAATTTTAATAATGTAGCAATTTTTTAACGGTTTTTTAAGTAAAATGACTAACATTGATGATTGGATTAATAATAAAGGTGAATCTATACTTAAAGAGGTTGGTATAAAGAAGGGGCAAACGATACTAGATTTTGGATGCGGTTCAGGAGTTTATACAGTAATTATATCTAAAATTATAGGTCAAGAAGGTAAAATTTATGCTCTCGATTCGGATGAGGAGGGTTTGCTTGAGGAGCTTAATAATAAAATTGAAAGAGAAAACTTAGAAAATATTGAATTAATTAAAACTTCTGGTGAAATAGAATTTCTCTTGAACGATGAATCTGTTGATGTCGTATTAATTTATGACATTTATCATTTATTAAATCAAAGAGAAAGAAGAGAATTAATTAAAGAATCTCAGCGAGTTCTAAAAAGTGGGGGCTTCTTATCATATCATGCAACGCACATTGGAGGAGCCTATAATATTGATTTAAAAAATATTTATTCCAGAATGGAAGAAAATGGCCTTTATTTAAAAGAGAGATTTGAAAAACCAATGTTTCATTGGACCTGGATTGAAGACTCCCAAATTTTAAATTATTATAAAATTTGATAAAAAACATCTTATAAAATAATTATTTCTCTAATTTTCGAGATTAAAAGACAAATGATATTAGATCGAGAGCAAAAAAGAATTATTTTATGTCGTCTATAATAATATTCTTTAAATATTCGAGATAATTTAAGAGCTAAAATGTATAAATTAATAACTTATTATAACAATTATTATGCCGAGAATTGAACCTTTTGAAAGATATCCTTTCAAATATGATCAATGGTTCATCAGAAATAAATATGCTTACAAATCTGAAATACTAGCAATAAAAAAACAACTCCCAAAAAGTAAAAATGGGGTTGAGATTGGCATAGGTAGTGGTAGATTTGCGGCTCCTCTTGGTATTAAACTTGGTGTGGAACCATCTAGTAAGATGAGAATGCTCTCTAAAAAGAGAATGATAGATCCTATTGATTCTATTGCAGAAAATCTGCCATTTAGGAATTCTATATTTGATTTTGTGTTAATGGTTACTACAATCTGTTTTATTGATGATATAGAAGTATCATTCAAAGAAATATTCAAAATTTTAAAGCCAGAGGGCGTTTTTGTAATAGGATTTATTGATCGAACTAGTGCAATTGGAAAATTATACGAACAACATAAAGAATCGAGTGTTTTCTACAATAGAGCAGAATTTTATTCTGTAGAAAAGGTTATATCTTTTCTAAGCAAAGCTAAATTCAAAAATTTTAACTTTAGTCAGACGATTTTTCATCCTTTATCAGCTATAAATAAAATTGAACAAGTTCAAAATGGATATGGAAAAGGTTCCTTTGTAGTAATTAAAGCAAAGAAATAAAATAAGATAAGAACCTTCTATATTATTTTTAAGTAATAATAGGAGCTTTAATATATACATAAGTTAATAATAGAATTTAAAAATGAAATTGAAAACCAAGGGGTAGAGTAAATGGGAAAAGTAATCTCTGTTGGAATTAATAAAAGTCAAGAAGAAATATATCTGGAGAAACAAATTGTATTGAAGAAGAATTAAAGACGCTTGTTGAAGTAAAGCTACATATCAATATTGAAGTCTCGCCCGTAAGAAACGATCCTTTAGACTTATTAATTTTTACTAATACCGGGGAATATAGCTTTTTAGTCGAGAATTTTTAGAGTTGCTCCCCTTCCGATCCGACAAAGAGAAAAAAATAAATTAAAAAAGAAGAGAAGGGTTATTCATTATGCTGGTTTTTCACATTATTGAAATTTTCAATGGTTTATTTATTAGTAATAAAAGTTGTTTTACTTTTTATAGATGGAAAACTCTATATTACAGAAAATATATATTTGGGATATTTTACTATTTTTAATTTTGAAGATTAAATGTTATATTTTTTGTATAGGATAAAATTAACTTTAATAATAAAACATTTATTGTATAAATTTTGACCAAATATGTCAAAATTGCAAATAATAAAGTGATTTATAAAATGAAAATATACAATAACATAATAGAAACAATTGGTGGGACACCTTTAGTTAAATTAAATAAAATTTGCCAAAATATAAAACCCAACATTTTTGCAAAAGTTGAAGCTTTTAATCCTGGTTCAAGTGTTAAGGATAGAATTTGTATGTCTATGATTAAAACTGCAGAAAAAGGAGGTATAATTAATAGAGATACTACTATTGTAGAACCAACATCTGGAAATACTGGAATTGGATTAGCTTTAGTATGTGCTGTAAAAGGCTATAAACTAATTTTGACAATGCCAGAGAGTATGTCTATTGAAAGAAGAAAAATTCTAAAAGCATATGGTGCAGAACTTGTACTTACTTCGGCTGATGGAGGAATGAAGGGCGCAATTAATAAAGCAGAGGAATTAGCAAAAGATAATGGGAATGTATTTATCCCACAACAATTTAAGAATATAGCAAATCCTGAAATTCACCGAATAACAACAGCTGAGGAGATTATTACAGATTTAGATGGAAAAGTTGATGGTTTTGTAGCGGGTATTGGTACAGGAGGAACTATTACAGGTGTAGGAGAGATTTTAAAAAAAAAAGTAGGAAAGCATGTAAAAATATATGCTGTTGAACCCAAGGGATCTCCTGTACTCTCAGGAGGAAGTCCAGGGCCTCATAAAATACAAGGGATTGGTGCCGGTTTTATTCCTGATGTTCTAAATACTAATATATACGACAAAATTATTCAAGTTGAATATATTGATGCAATAGATACATCAAGAAAATTAGCTAAATTAGAAGGGATTTTTGTAGGTATTTCCTCTGGTGCAGCAACATGGGCCGCTTTAAATATAGCTTCTAAAGACTTTAATGAAAATCAGAATTTAGTAGTTCTCCTTCCAGATACAGGTGAAAGGTATCTCACAACAGATTTATTTGAAATTTAATATTTTTTTTTATTTTATATTCTTGTTATTAGAATTTTTCTTTTTTTTTAGATAAATATTTATAGCTTTATGTAATCCATCAGCAGCTAAATTGCTACAGTGTAATTTTATAGGGGGTAAACCATCCAAAGCATCAGCGACGTCCGTTCGTTTAATCTTCAATCCTTCATCTAAGTTTTTTCCCTTAGCTAACTCTGTAATCATACTTGAAGTTGCAATAGCAGCACCACATCCAAATGTTTGAAAAGATATATCTTCAATAACATTATCTTTTACTTTTATGTAAATGAACATTAAATCTCCACACGTAAGATTTCCTACTTCTCCTATTGCATCAGCATTTTTCATTTCTCCCATATTTCGAGGATTTTTAAAATGATCCATCACTTTTTCAGAATACATATAAAATGCCCTAGAATTATAAGTTCATATATTAGATTCAAAAATACTAATTCGCTTATCTTTTTTATCTTTGGATTTCCTGATAAAATATTTACTTTGGAGTGTTTTTAGGGCATAAGCAACAGTTCGTTTTGGAAGTAAAGTTTTACTTAAAATTTGCATTCGATTTAAAGAGCCTCTTTGTTTTAAAAGGTATAATATGAATTTACTTGATGGTGCCAATGAAATTAATTCTCTTCTTTCTTCTATATTTGATATAACATATCTATCTTCAACAATCATTATATTTATAATATTAATTTTTATAATCTTACAATTGACTCAATATTATAATCAGTATAAGAAATCTAGGCTTTATTATAAATAAGCAAACTAAACAATCAGACCAAGCTTTGCTTCAATTTAAATCAATTCCATCAAAAAAGTTTCAAATTGAAACCCTAAAGAATAATTAGAAATTTCCACATTCATCACATTTACCACTTAAAAAAGCTTCACAATTTTCACATACATTACCACAATTACATTCTTGACTTTCTTTGCTAAAAAGATTGAGTGGCATATATTCAGGAACTTTGAAATTAGAAACGAATAAAATCTCTGAATGTAAAATACCTTCCTTATTTGTTGGACCACAATTATTGAGAAATCTATGTAAAATGTTAATACTTTGACCAACAATTCCAATTATTAAATCATAGCGACCATTAACTTGAGATAATAAAAAGACTCTAAGGCATTTTGAATAAGCAATTATAATCTTTTTAGTTTCCTCATAATTTTTCATTTCTAGAAGAATAAAACAAGAATTATAATGTAAATTTTTAATAGAAATATTACCCTGTATTCTTAATAATTCTGCTTTCCCTAATTTTGAAATTCTCTTATTAACACCTGTATGACTCATTGATTCTTTATCTATTTTTTATACTTTCTCGCCAATAGTAGTTAAACTTTCTCTACCATTTTTAAATAAAATGTTTATAATTTGTTTATCAATTTCATCAATCGTCATTAAATATAATTAGGATATTTAAATTAAAAAATTAAATTAAATCGATTGAAATTTCTTAAAAGTTATAATGAATTAAATGTATTATTCCTGAAAATTTGGAATTTCATAATATTATAAATATAGGTTTATCATTGATGAAAATTTTATTTATTGGTGGAACTGGAAATATAAGTATCGCTTGCAGTCGTTTAGCGTTAAAAAAAGGAATGGAACTTTATGTCTTAAATAGAGGTAAAAAGAAAGTTAATTTGGAGGGTGCTAATTTTCTCACAGCTGATATAAAAAATAAAGGAACTGTTGAAAAAGTGTTAGAGGATCATAAATTCGATGTTGTTGTAAATTGGATTGCATTCACAATAGATGATGTCAAATTTGATTATAATATTTTTAAAAATAGAACTAAACAATATATTTTTATTAGTAGTGCTTCAGCCTATCAAAAGCCTCCAACATATCCAATAATTACTGAGTCAACACCGCTTAAAAATCCTTATTGGCAATATAGTAGAGATAAAATTTCATGTGAAGAATTTCTTATAAAAAAATATCAAGAGGATCATTTTCCAATTACAATAGTTAGACCATCTTTAACATATAATACTGTTTTTCCAATTGCTATGCCTGGTTGGGATAATTATGCTATAATTGATAGGATAATTAAAAGAAAAAAGATTTTTGCTCATGGAGATGGTACGTCTTTATGGACAGTAACTCACGCTGATGATTTCGCCAAAGGATTTATCGGTCTAATGGGAAATATCCAAGCAATAGGTCATGCATTTCATATAACTTCTGATGAAATCTTAACTTGGAATCAAATATATGAAATTATAGCTAATGCTGTTGGTACTAAAGCAAATATTATACATATTCCATCAGATTTTGTAGCACAAATTGATAAGGAAACTGGAGATAATTTATTAGGGGATAAAGCCTATAGTGTAATATTTGACAATTCTAAAATAAAAAAATTTGTTCCTTCTTTTAAAGCAACGATTCCTTTTTCAGAGGGAATCAAGAAAGTATTGGCTTGGTTTGATGAAGATAATACTAGAAAGTTTATTGATGATGAAATAAATAAAAAGATTGATAAAATAATTAAGGCATATGAGAAAGTAATTAATTAAATTTTATATTTGATATTTACTTTAAATCTAATTATAATTAAATTGATTTATCTTTGAAATTATAAGAAAAATATATTTAAAGAATTGATATCTAGAATTTTTAAAGGTGTATGTAAAATGGTTAATTTTATATCGAAAGAATTAAGCGATTTGATGAATAAACAAATTGTTGAAGAGCTCCGTTCTGCTTATATATACTTAGGAATGTCATCATGGGCAGCAGAACAGGGATTGCGGGGATTTTCAGATTTTATGAAGACACATGCTGAAAAAGAGGAATACAAACATGCTATAAAATTTTTTACTTATATTATAGAAGCTGGAGGGAAAGTAGAGCTTGGTACAATCGATTCAATACCAGTAGATTATGCTAATGTTGAAGAAGCCTTAAAAGCTGCAATTAAACATGAAGAACATATTACAAGTAAATGTAAAGGACTAATGGATTTAGCGCAGGAAATGAAAGAATATTATGCATATGACATGTTAAATTGGTTCCTACAGGAACAAATTGAGGAAGAAAATTTATTTACACAAATATATGACGATTTCCTTCATGTGAATAAAAACTTAGGAGTTTGGGATCAACACTTAAAACATCCTTAAATCTATTTTTTTTTCTCTTTTCTAATTTTTTTTTTAAAATTGCTTGTAGAGTCTTTTTTCATCTCTCTTTTATAATTAAGTAAAAGGATTCATTGCGAATAAAGCACTCAACTTCACAATTCCAATTATTCTCCAACAATGTTTTAAAATAATTCGCCCAATATTGACTGTATTGGTTTGTTAAATCATGATTAAATCGGACTTGGAAAGCACCATTTTTATTTTTTTCAGATTCAATATTATAAAAATAATTAGCTACTTTCCACATACCAATTAAACCATCTATAAACATTTCTAATGACATTTCTTCTTTTCTCTTACCTAAATACCACTCAATTACTTCTAAAGCTACATTATTTTTAAAAACTTCATTAATATTACCCTTGAGATATGATAAAAAAGTTGTTTTTCCTACTAATACCATATTCAATTCTTCTCTTGCTCGGCACCACATCTCTTTTATACTACTCTGGTGAGGTTCTTTAAATTTTTTTAATATTCTTAAAGCATTATCAACAACAGCAGATTTAGAACCATATTCTTTTTCATATGCATTTATAACTGCTAATGATTCATCAGAGATGGTTGCATGGATTGATTTCCTTATTTTTTTATCTAGATTTGACATTATTATAAAATTTATATTATTTTTTTAATTTATATATGTAATTTTCTTTATAATTAATTACATAAAACCTAAATAATAGTGACATTTATAATAACATATAATGTAATTTATTAATTTATATTTTATTTATATTATACAGAAGTGAAATTTATGGTTTCTTCAAAAATAAGATTGGTTATAATAATCAGTATAATTACTTTTGCTACAATAGGAATATTTCTAGGTATTTATATATATCAATTATATTCAACACCTAAAATCCGAATTGGTGCTCTTACAGGAGATCTTCATCATCTACCCTTGTTTGTTGCATTAGAAAATAATTTTTATAAGGATGAGGGATTAGATATTTCGGATGATAATATTTATTGGTTTCAGAATGGTAATGATGTTATGACTGCTTTTGAAGCCAGAAGTTTAGATCTCGCATATTTGGGATTAGCTCCTGCGATGGCTCATAAATTAACTCAAGTTGCTCCAATAAAAGTTGTAAGTGGTGTAAATGTTAATGGGAGTGCTATAGTAGTAAAATCTACAAGTACAATATATAACATTTCAGATTTAAATGGAAGAAAAATCGCAGTTCCCTCAAAAAATAATATGCAAGATTTTATTTTACAAATTGGGTTAAATAATTCAGGAATAATTTTACCAGATGAAAACAGACTCGAAATGCCGGTAGGATATATGGAAAATGCTTTGTTAAATGAAGAAATTGATGCTTTTGTTGCATGGGAGCCTTATAATGCTAAAGCTGTAAAATATGGAGGCAGATATTTGATAAATAGTTCAGAAATTTGGCCTAATCATCCTTGTTGTATAATAGCAGCTTCATTAAATTTTATTTCACATAAAAAAGGAATTGTTGAAAAATTTGTTAATGTACATAAAAAAGCTTTAGATTGGATGAATAATATTTCAAATCACGATGAATTAATTAAAATTGCTAAAGATTATACGTCCATTTCTGAGGATTCAATTATAGAAGCAGCATTGGATAATATTGGATATATATTTAATTTTACATCACCAACATATATGGTTGAAATTGAAAGATTTTATGATGACTTAACAGGTTTAAATCCTAGCATTCCTCCTTGGGTTCCTGACCGCGATGATTTTTTCCAAAACTTTTTCGATGATAGCTTTTTAGGAACTTAAGGGGAATTTATCTTGAAAATAAATCAATTTAAACGTATATTTATCTCAATTTCGGTTATAATATTTGTGATTTTCATTTGGTACCTTATTGTACGATTATTACCATATAGTATTATTCCAGACCCAATAGAAACAGGTTTAACATTTATAAAAATGTTAATAGATAAGAATTATTATGGCAGTTATATTTATGAACATATTTATCCAAGTTTATTAAGAATCCTTACAGGACTCTATTTTGCATTAATCTTCGCAATTCCTCTTGGTCTTTTAATAGGTCTTTCGAAAAGAGCTAAATTAGTAATATCTCCTATTGTAGAACTTTTTAGACCAATTCCACCATTAGCTTGGATTCCTTTTGCCATTTTTTTTTTTGGAATTGGACTATTTTCTCAATCATTTATCATTTTCATTGGTGCCTTTTTTCCAATCTTAACAAATATTGTTAAGGGCGTTGAAGATACATCTTCAATCTATATGGATGTTGCTAAAACGCTTGGAGCAAATCAATCCGATATTTTAATTCACGTAGTATTCCCCTCAACTTTTCCATCACTTTTAGCGGGAATTAGAATAGGATTAGGAGTTGGATGGATGTGTGTTATTGCTGCTGAAATATTTGGAATTAATCCTCCACTAGGTTTAGGATATTTAATAAATGAATCAGCGCAAATAGGAAGATTTGATGTTTGTGTTGTTGCAATGATAGTAACAGGATTAATTGGTTATATCATGAATACTATAGTAAAACTAATTGAAAATAAATGTAATTGGAGATATTAAATTGCAGGAAATCATATTAAAAGTTGAAAATTTATTCAAGAGCTTTGACACTAATGATAAAAGGTTACTTGTCTTAGATAATCTCTCTTTTGAGATATATGATAAAGAATTTCTAACTATTGTTGGGCCAAGTGGTTGTGGTAAAACAACTTTACTTAGAATTATTGCAGGTTTGGATAAACCTATATCAGGTAAAATAAAATTAAAAGATGAAGTTATAAAAAAGCCATCAATAAAAATTGGTTATGTACCTCAGAATTTTTCTTTATTTCCATGGAAAACTGTTTTTAAGAACATTATTTTTGGACTAAAAATCCAGGGTGTAAATAAACAACAATGTGAAGTTAAAGCTAAAGAATTATTAAATTTAATGGGTTTAAGTAAATTTAGAAAATACTTTCCTAAAGAGATCTCAGGAGGTATGAAGCAGAAAGTTGCTATAGCAAGGTCATTAGCTATTGATCAGAAAATAATGTTATTAGATGAACCACTTAGATCTTTGGATGCCCAAAGTCGAAATAAATTACAAGATGATATTATCAATATTTGGCAGAAATCAATGAGAACTATTCTTTTTATAACTCATAGCATTGATGAGGCTGTTTATCTCTCAGATCGAATTATTTTATTAAGTGAAATACCAAGTTCTATAAAAAAAATAGTATCAGTCAAATTAAAACGACCAAGAGACAGAACTAGTATTGAATTTAATTCCATAAAAAGGGATATTTTAAATGAAATTTACAAATAATGATAAATTGTTAAAATAAGGTAAGTTTTCTTTTTTTGGTTTTTCTCTTAGTTAATTGATAATAAAAAATACCTAATAAAAAAAAAATAAGAAATTTAGTAGAAATCTAAAAACCTAATTACCTGCTCTAAGATTAATTTCCTTTACTAATTTCTCAAGATTATCAATTATCTCGGAGGAAATATATTTTATGATTTCATTTGCATCCTTTTTATTAATTTCCGTTTTTAGATTAACAGAAAGTTGATAACGCCAATCATTAGGTAATTTTATCTGATTTTGGTTACAATAATATTTTAAAGAACTACTGAATGTATGGTTATTATCATTAATTTTAGATATAGAAATTAAAGGTGAAGTTAATTCAACGTCGTTCATACATTTTACAAGAGTTTCTCTTTTAAATAAATCCTCAATTTCATATTGTTGCTTATGATTAAATAAATCTCCTAAAAGAATTAAATTTTCTTTCTTTTCAGCAAATAATGTTGAAGTTAATCTATTATACGCCTTTTGTCCTTCTTCATCAGAATGTAATAGTATAATTGGGAAATTCTTTAAATCAATAAATAATCTCGCAAAATACTCAATTTTAGATGCTCCTTTACATGGAATAATCATTATATCTCTATTGAGAGTTTCTCTATTTAGTTTTTCGAGCAATAGATTAATAGTTTTAATAAAGTTATAATCAGATTCATTTTCTACAAGTATTTGTTTTTGTTCCTTATATATTTTTTGACTTGTCTTATAACTTAATGTGGCTTGAAGAGGAAAAACAGATTTTTGTTTTGGTATAATGTTATCTTCAGTTACTTTTGTTTTTCCCTCCCCATTTTCATACACAGATCTTACCTGGTCTAAATTATCCTCATCAATTAAGAATGGTGAATGAGTTGTATATATAATTTGATTAGATTCTTTTAATTGTTTAAAGAACTCTATTAAATTAAATTGAGCTTGTAAATGAAGATGGATTCCTGGTTCATCAAGAAGTAATACTGCGTTTTTATGAGTATTTAGAGATTCTACTAAGAATGTTAAGAAAAATGAAAAATACCATCTAAATCCCTTACTTCTTTCTTCTAAATTAATTTTTAAGCGTCTATCATCGTCAGCAATAAGAACTTCTAAGAATTGTCCATCAACATTATATTCTACTTCATAACTCCTTTCTTGAAAGAATTTATTTAGTGTATCTGTCATTTTTTTTGAAGCAGAATCTAACATGATTTTTCTCTTTTTTAGATCTGCTTGTTTCTCCTTGGTGATCCCATCAAAAACTCCATGAACTCCTAAATCATAAATTTCTTTTGGATCTAATCCTACATGTTTAAATAATGTATTCTGAATCCTGAATTCTCTGTATCTAAGATCTCCTTTAAGTGCTTTTATTAAATCTGGAATTACAACGCTTCCATTTAAAATATAATAATCCTCAAAATAGATAAAAATAGGGATATCATCTTTAATTTCATCATATAATTGGTGTGATTTACTCTTTTCTCGCATCTTATCTGAAATATCTTCAAGAATATTTAGAAGAGGATTTAATTCTTCTTCTGCAGAATTTAGATATTTAGCTATATCTCTAACATGTGTATCTAAAAGTTCTGAGAATTTTTCACGTTCACTTGGAATTGAAAGATTTGTAGTAGGACTATCCATATCTTCAACTTGCTTTCTGAGAGCATCAATATTAATTAATATAGAATTTTGTATCTCTTTACTAAAAACATTTCCCTCGCTAGATTTATCTTTAAGCGTTTGCTTTCTATTAATTACCCTTCTTGAATTATTTAATGCTTCCAAAAGATCTTGGATGAAATTCATATTTTCAAGTTTAGGTTCAAATCCGTAATAAAGAACTTTATTATATCTTCTTTCTAAAATGAGTAATAGATTCTTATCTATCGGAAGATTGAAACGCTCAATTAATTTGTTTTCCTTTAAATAATCGATTGGAATTATAAATTGCCCTTCTGCAATAGGACAATTCTCATTATATTCATTAGTAACTCTGTCTCTTGGAAAATCTTTTATCTTTTCAAACTCTATTTCTCCACTTCCAGGATTTAATGTATGTAGACCATTTAAAAGAGCTGTTTTTCCTGCCTCGTTAACTCCTACAAGAGCTGTAATATCTCCTGCTCTAATCCACCCACTATCATCAATACAACGAAAATTACGGATTCTGAATTCAGTTAATCTTATTCTCATAAAATATATTTCCTCATTATATTTTTGGTAAATCTTACCTTTATTTTTTTGCTAGCGGTTTATGGTATTAAAAGTCGAATGTGTGAAAATCCAACACTCTTATTAATAATACTTCTTGTATAATAATTAAAATTATATTAATAATAACTTAATAATTTAAATTAGGTTAAGATATCCATGTTTTTAACCTTTTTGGAAAATCTGGACGCCATTTTTGTCGGATTCCTTAGAAAATAATTGTAATTATGTTAAATCTTTCCCTGAATAATTTTTTTTAACTCAATTATCTAAATTAGATTCCTTCACTCCTTGTGTTATGTTTTTAAGTATTTTAGATAATTCATAATTAATCAAATTCATAATATATCTAAATTGATTTTAAATTCATATATCACTTACGTCATTGTTATGAATATCAGAAAAAGGATGTTTAATTGAATGATTGAAAATTAAATAATTTTAAAAAGAGTTAGGATATTTATTCATTAAGAATATAGTTAAATAGATATTATTTTAAAAAATTATTTAATGAATAAAATGGAATTAGATAATCCTGATATGTTTTTATTAAGCTATCATCAAGGAATTTTTATGCTTATAGCTTCTATTATTATGTTATATTCAGCAATTAAACGCAGAGAACTACTCCGTTGGGTTCCCGCATATTTCTTATTTACAATAGGTTTATTTTATAATGCTTTATGGTATCCTGCTAATCTCCCTCGAGTTATTACACATATCCTTTATCTAGCAAGTGTAATTTCAATATTAATACCTATATTCTATGAATATAATCTTCTTTTTATAAAAAAAGTATTTGAAATAAAAAAATTGAAAAGGTTATTTCCTATTATAATATATTTTAGTCCTATAATATTTGGAATTAAAATAATTATTTTTCTTTTTATGATTATCAGTATGATAATGTTATTTAAAATATATCGTAAAAAACAGACTTTAATTCATATATTTCTATTTTTTTCAATGATTGTTGGAACATCCGCAGTTTTCTCAATGATCGCTCAAGATTTTAATATGATGGGATCCTTGGAATTTCAATATAGTAGTTCTTTCGTTTTTATCACTTTTTTAATTGCAACATCCTTTGCAAGTATAATAGATCAAAAATTAGGAGAATCAGAGAAAAAATTAAGAGAAAGCGAAAGTTTCTTTAGAAGCATAGCTGAAAATATTGATGCTGGATTAACTATTATTCAAAATAATGAAATCATATATCTCAATGATAGAGTTACAGAAATTCTTGGCTATTCTAAAAAAGAATTGATGAATTTAACTATATTAGATATTGCACTACCAGAAGAAAAAGAAAGATTGACTAAATTTTTAGAAGCTATAAAAAAAAAAGAGAGTACATTGAATAAAATAGACATTTGGATTCAGACTAATGAAGGAGAAAAACGTTGTATTCATAATCATTATGCTAAATTAATTAAAGATAATAATATGACAATTCGATATATACTTACAGCAGATATAACAGATAGAAAAATAGCTGAAAAAAAAATAAAAAATTCAAAAGAAAACTATAGAAAAGCATATACAAGAATTAACCTCTATAAAGACCTCTTTACTCATAATATGAATAATATTTTGCATGCATTAGTAACATCTATAGATATTTTTAATTTAGAAATGAAGGATTCTGAAAAAAATAATACAATTCGAGAATTTCAGAAGAGCCTAAAAGAACAAATTAATCGAGGTGTTAAACTTATTAATACAGTTCAGAAATTTTCTGAAATCGAAGAATCAGATAAAAAATTAGAGGTCATTAATATTATAGAAGTATTAAATAGCGTTATTAGAACAATTAAAGAAGATTTCAATGAAAAGAAAATTAATACCGAAATTAAAAGTGATAATAATGATTTTGTTATTTTAGCTGACGAATTTCTATTCGATGTCTTTACCAACATTCTTATGAATGCTGTTAAACATAATATTAATAAAGAGATCGAAATCTTAATAATTTTATCAAAAACAAATAAAAATGGAACTGATTATTTCAAAATGGAGATTATAGATAATGGGCGAGGGATACCCGATGCTATGAAAGAACATATCTTCTTAAGGGGTACTAGAAATAATAAAAGTGTTAGTGGATTAGGTTTAGGATTGTCGATTGTACTTAATATTTTAGATAAATATAAAGCAAAAATATGGGTAGAAAACAGAGTTCCTGATGATTATACCAAAGGTTCTAATTTTATCTTATTATTTCCTGAAATAAAATAGTATATCTTATATTTATTAAAATAAATATTTTTTAAAATTTATTAAAGTAATTTTTAAGTAAAATTATATTATTTAATTTGTGATAGCACCTTGGTTAAGCTTTCTTATTATAATTGCAATCATTTTAGTATTTTCTAGATATGAATTAAGCATAGTTCTATTTATATCAAGTATTCTTTTTGGTTTATTATGTGAAATTGATATCATAGATTCACTCCATACTGTATTACTTGATCCTTCTATGATTCTTCTTGCTTTTGCTATTGCTTTAATACCTATTTTAGGAGGTTTAATTGATGATTCTGGAATGATGACTGGAATTTTAGATAATATGGATTTATCTAATAAAAAATCCTTGATGCTAACTCCTGGCCTTTTTGGATTATTTCCTGTTGCTGGTGGGGCATTAATGTCTGCCCCAATTGTTAATAAAATTGCCCCTAAGTTAAATCCTGATAAAAAAGTAGCAATAAATGTTTGGTTTCGTCATATTGTTATTTTAATTTATCCATTATCACCAGCATTATTATTATTGAGCGAATTATCAAAAATAAATATCTATATTATTATATTCTCAATGTTAATACCTTTTTTCGTGTTATTCATTATTGGTTATTACACATTCATCCACTCAATTGATGAGCCTAATGAAAAACATGAAAGAAATATGAAAAAAGTCCTTTTCTTTATAATTCCATTAATTATAGCTCCTATTATAGATATTATAGGGAGAAATTGTTTTAAAAACATATTTCCAAATCTTTTTTTAGTTATTGGTTTGTTGATTAGTATTTTTGTTACGTTAAAAATTGGTAATGTACCAATTGTAAAAATAAAGAAAATATCTAAAAAGATGAAATTATGGCGTTTTCCTCTTCTTATTTTCTCTATTTTCTTATTTTTAGAGATTTTTAATAACTCAGGTATTAAAGAGGACATAAGCAATCTAAACTTACCTTTTTTGATATTTCTTCTCTTAAGTGTTCTACTAGGTTTTGCAACAGGTGAATTTCAAGTTCCTCTTTCTATTTTAATTCCTGTTTATTTAGTTCAAAATAATATTAGTATCATGCCTTTAATTGATTGTATTTATATATATTCTGCTGTTTTTATAGGATATTTAATTACACCTATTCATCCATGTGTTGCTTATAGTAATGATTATTTTAAAGCTAAATTTCAATCATCTTTAAAATTATTAATTATTCCAACTTTAATATCATTAACATTCCTATTTGGGTCCTACTTCATTCTAACTTCAATTTAAATCTAACAAAAGATTATTAGGTTAATAAAAGAATATCTATACAATTTTAATTTAATTAAAAATATCAATATATTAGGATAACAACTACAGTTATTTTTGAAAATGAATAATAATTATACTCTGATAAATATCAAGAAAAAAGATGAGGGATGTTATTTTACACCTTCTTTTATTACAGAGTATATTTGTAATAAATCTCTAATTTACTCTCTAAGGAAAAATAAGGAAACGAATTCAATAAAAAATCTTCTCATTGAATATAATAATGATTTATATGAATTATCTCAGAAGTTAAAAAATTTAAAAATCCTTGATCCTTCTTGTGGAAATGGTGCTTTTCTCTCAAAGATGTTTGATAAATTAGTTAAACTTCATAATAAAATCGCTAATCTTCAAAATCAGAATTCTAAGGTTAATTTAAGAAGTAAAATCATTAAAAATAATCTATATGGAGTTGATATTAATAAAGAAAATATAGATTACATAAAGAAATTATTCTTAAAGCAAGTTAACACAAAAATAATTCAAGAAAATGATTTAGACCAGGTTTTTAAAGTCGGTAATAGTATTGTTAATGATTATAATGTGGATACTTTTTCTTTTGATTGGAAGGAAAATTTTAAAGATGTTTTTAGGCAAGGAGGTTTTGACATAATAATTGGAAATCCTCCTTGGGGTGCCAATATTAATAAATATAAGGAATACATTAAAAAAGAATATAAAGATATTTCAAAAGGTCAATTTGATTCGTTTTCTATATTTCTTTACAATAGCATACGAAATCTAATAAAAAATGATGGTATTATTGGATTTATTGTTCCAAATGAACTATGTTTATTAGAATTAAATAAAAATCTCAGAGAATATCTATTAAAATTCAAAATCTTAGAAATAATCAATATGGGTTTTAATATTTTTCAAGCTGTTCAAAAACCTGCATTATTAATTATTCTAAAAAAAGTGAAGATAAATTATGAAAACTCTAAAAATAATAAAACTCTTATTTCCGTAGGATTAAATGAAAAAGATAAAAAAAATCTTGCTTTTAAATCATTAACTCTTAATAAAATCGTAAAAAAAAATTCATACTTAAGAAATCAAGAAGACTTCCTTAAAAATACAAATTATAATTTTGATATTTTTTCAGATACTTTTGATATTAAGATAAAAAAAATAATCAAAAATAACAATTTTAAACCCTTAAAATACTATTTTTATAATGGAAGAGGGATTGATACAAATAAAGAAGGTAATTATATTGTTTGCCCTAAATGTAATTTATTAAATCCTCCATTTGGTCGAGGACATTCAAGTAGGATAAAAGTAAAACGATGCAAAGCTGAAAGTTGTAATTATATTTTTAAAAAAAATGAAGAATCCCAATATAAATCAATTAAATTGATCTCTGAAAAAGATTTTCCTGTCGAAGATTATAATGCTCCTGGATATATTGGTCAAGATTTATATAAATTATTTTTCAATAGAAAACCTCGAGCGTTCAAATATTATGGAGATAAAATCAAAAAGGCAAATATAAATAATAGATTTAAAAATTTAAAAGAAATCAAGTGGGGTAAAAATGATTTATATCATGGTGATAAATTATTAATAAGAAAAGTCTCAAGTGATTATAATCTTCAAGTAATGGTCCATAGTGGATTTCTCATAACAAATCAACAAATTTATATTTTTAAGAAAAGAGATCATATTAAAAACATATCAATTTATTATTTTCTTGGAATTCTTGCATCAAGATTAATCCATTATTTTTACATAAAAGAATTTGGAGATCCTGATAAGGAAATATTACCATATTTCACTCAATCAAATATAAAATCTCTACCCCTCCCTATTATTGACATTAATGATGAAATATATAAACGTATTATTTTTAATATTAAATTTATTATCCAATTCATAATAAAGTATAAATCTATCAATAAAGATGAGGAATCAATTAAAGAGACCTTAATTGAAAAGATACAAAGTTATTATAATCAATTAGACAATGACATTTTCACATTATATAATATTCAAGATCTAAATATGAAAAAAGAAATCATAATTAGAGCAAATAATAATGGATTTAAATTTATATAATAATTTTTATAAATCAATATATATCCTTAGAATTTTCCCTATTATCTTCAATATTATTAAAAAAAAATATCAGAAATTAATAATTTTCAATATTTCATTTTTATTCTATAATTTATATTTGGTATGATTTTTGTATGTTGCGATAACACGGAAATTAAAATAATGTTCTAATCTTTTTAAACTACAAAATAAAAGATATATTAAATGGAAAGAATCCTTATTGCAATTCGATATTTAACATTGGATTTCGCCCTCTATTAAACTAAAAAAAGTTTAATTTACTCTTCCTTTTATTTTTTTGTTCGAATTGGGATTGTTTCCATCTCTCTTTTTCTTCTACTAACTTTTCTTTAAAGTTAATCACTAATATTCAAAATTAGATAACTTAGGTAGAAGAAATGTCATAATTCAATAAAGAGGTAAAAAAATAAAAAGAATAAAAGATTTCAAGCTATAAATTGTATTCTAAAAATTATATACTAAAAGAGAAAATAAGCTTTTTAATAAGTATTAAGATATGATTATTTCAGATTTGAGTAATTTAAGTAAAAAACCGTGTAATTTTAAATGAAAAAAAGATGTAAAATATGTGGAATGATTCGAGCTGTAAAAGATTTAGTTCTTTTAAAAAATAAAGACTATATATGTTTTTCTTGTTGGAACAAAAAAATAAAGATAACAAAATAATAATTTAAACAAAATCTGAATTAGGAATTTTCTTTCTTATGATTTGAGATAAAAACGTCTAATGATTTTTCTTTTATTTCTTATTCATAATTGAGGAGATATGTATATTTAGCTAAATTAAATCTTTCAATTTTAATTTTATTATCGAGAATCCTTTTTTCTGAGAGAGGTATTTTTACAACATAATCGCAATCTTCTATATATAAATTGTTATAAAAAACTTTTTTATCTCTATCAAAATCAATAAATTTACTTACTTGAAACACTTCTTCGTCAAAAGAAGGTATTAAAGCCATTTTTTTTTTTCCTACCCCAAGATAATGATTAATTAAATAATGTAATTATATTCCAAATTAGTTATTATTCTCTTTTGAATACAAATAAAATGTAATTTTGAACTTAGGTATTCCTTATTGGCAGTTTTTTTAACATATATAACGTGATAAACAACATATATAAATATTCCGACAAAATCTTATAAATTTTATAAAAAATATCTGAAAAAACCTTTTTTCACACAAACTTTTTTAATTTAGCACACAAAGCAAAAATTATTGTTTTACTTGTACTATTAATCAAAACTCTATAATCTAAAAGTGAATTTATTTATTGATTAATTAATTTTTTAATTTAAGATAAATTTTCAACAGAATAGTTATGAATAAAAAGAATTTTAATGGTTTTATTGAAGAACTTACTATAAAAGCTAAAAAATTTAAAGGGAAATATCCCCCTATCTCAGAAGTAGTTAATAATGAAATTAAACTACTAAAAATAAAAAATATTTACAAAATTGAAGAAAAATCACTTAAATTATATTTGTTTAAAATAAAAGATCACAAAAAAAAATCCAAATATAGATATTTTATTGGAAATGTAATTGCATCACAGAGTTCTGATTTACTTGTAAATTTAGTAAAAAATTTTGCTGTAAATAAAAACTTTAAACTTATTCAATTTTGCCTTCATCCAAACACTTATCGTGTAAGTCTTTTAAGTTTAATAGAAATAAACACAGCAGAACTTTATAATGAAATACTTGATAATTTTAAAAAGTTAACTATAATATTCAAAGAGAAATTGAAAAATCTCAATAATATATCAGAAAATAAATAATTTTTAAAGAAAGTTTAACACTATTTATATTAATTAATTTATTTAGAATTTAAGAAAGAAACTAAAAGTCGAATATCAATGTCTTTTCGAGAAAATATTATAAAAATAATTGCAACCTTAGGACCAGTAACCGAATCTAAAGAAATGATTGAAAAATTAATAGCTACTGGAGTTGATGTTTTTCGATTAAATTTTTCTCATGGTACTCATGAAGAAAAAAGGAGTATTGTCAAGAAAATTAGAGAAATTGATGATTATATAGCAATTTTAGCAGACATTCAAGGACCTAAAATTAGAGTAGGAGAATTTGAGAATGATGAGACATATATATTATCAACGGGTCAAGAGATTAAAGTCTATGAAAAGGAGATAATAGGAAATAGTGAACAATTTTCGATTCCATCAAAAGGATTTTTGAACTCTGTAGATATTGGAGATTCTTTTTATATAAATGATGGTATCATTAAAATTGAAGTTGAAGAGAAGAATGGAGAATATTTAATTGGAAGGGTGTTAACAGGAGGAAGCATAAGTAATAATAAAGGAGTTAATATTCCAACAGGAGAATTAGAAGAAAAAATACCAACTGAAAAAGATATTAAGGATTTAAAATTAATAGCTGAATTGGATATAGAATTTGTTGCTATTTCATTTGTATCTAGTGGAGATGATGTTCTTCATGTTAAAAGAATTTTAGAGAATTATGGAAATGATGAAATTAAATTAATTTCAAAAATAGAAAGACCAATTGCTTTAACAAATTTTGACCAAATTTTAGAAATATCTGATGGAATAATGATTGCAAGAGGAGATTTAGGTGTTGAAATTGCCCCTGAACAAGTACCCGTGAAACAAAAAGAACTAATATATAAATGTAATAAAGAAGGAAAATTAGTTATAGTTGCTACGCAAATGTTAGAATCTATGACAAATTCACCCGTTCCTACTAGAGCAGAAGCTGCTGATGTATTTAATGCCGTATTAGATGGAACAGATGCGGTTATGCTCTCTGCCGAGACTGCTGTAGGAAAATATCCATTAAATGCTGTTAAAATAATGAATGCTATTGCTATTACTGCAAATCAACATATGCCAAAAAGAATTCCTGATGTTTACGACTCTGAGCGGTTAACTCATACTCAAACATTAGGTCATGCAATACATTCTTTAGCTACTGAAATGGAAGAGCTTAACTTTAGGGGAAAGATACTGATTATAACTCGGGGAGGTTATGGTGTAAAAATGACTTCAAAATATAGACCTCCTTTACCAATAATAGCTATAACACCATCTAAAAAAACTGCAAGAGAATTACATCTCGTATGGGGTGTTCACCCTTATCACATTGAAAAAATAGATTTTTTTAAAATAGACGCTGAAAGTATAATTGCAAAATCTGTTGAATTTGCTGTCGATAATAATGCCCTTAATGAAAATGAACATGTTATTATTCTATTAGTTTCACGTAGATTCGAAAGACGTGGAAATTTAATTGGATTGTATTATGTTGGAGAAATTCTTGAGAAAGCTTCTAAAAAATAAACAAAATAATAATAACATCTTTTTTTAATTTAGAAAAATAAAATAAAAAGAAAATTTATACTTGAAATTAAATACTAGATCCTGTAATTTTGATATTTCCTGTAATTGTATTCAAATTCAAATCATATTTATAAAAAGCTGTAGCAAAATCTAATGATCTATAAGAATTATTTTCTTGAATAAATCCACCAGTACTAGAGTAAGAAATATCACCTGTGGCTACACTCCCAGTGAATTTAGCACCTACATTAGAGTTAGTATCAACGTAGTTTAAATCGATATTTCCTGTTTTAGTACTTGTTGTTCCTTGAATTTGTGATCCAAGCTCTATATTTTGCTGAACTAGAATATCAATATTTCCTGTGATGGTAGATAAGGTCCATGTATTGCTATTTGAAGAAATAATATCATTAGTTCTTAAATCGATATTCCCTGTTGAAATACTTATTTCAAGATCTCCTCCTAGATTACATTCATTCAAATTATAATATACATTTCCTGTGGCAGTTTTTACATTAATGTTATTTGAAAAATTTGTTTTATCACAAATAATATTTATATTTCCTGTGATGGTAGAAAAATCAACATTACCAGTAAATTCAGAATCGGCAGTATTAACTTGGATATTTCCCGTTTTTGTTACTAATGAAATATTATCAAGTACACTCTTCTCTGAAGTCAATAATTTAATATTTCCAGTCGCTACATCAACACTAATATTATATTTTAAATCTGTTCTCAAGGTAGCAATTAATTTAACATTACCACTCTTAAACCAAAAGGAGGGATCAAACCATACGGAAGGTTTCCTCTTCAGAGTTAGGCTTTTTACCATACTATTATTTACTGTATCAATTGGTTCGAAGTAACTACTGAATGTCTTTCCTTCCATAAAAAATCCCTCCATATGAATATCTATGGTAATCATCATTGCTATGTTTGTAGGGATTATTGATTCATTATATTTTATCTCAATATCACAAATATCTGTATCTAAAGTGATTTCATCGATATCATTTCCAGAAGTACTATAATTATATTTAAATGATTCATCAATATAACCATAAGTGGTATATCCTAAAATTCCAAATATAAAAATACCCGCTGTTATAAAAGCGGCAATTAGTAACATTACTATAAATTTTTTTTGCATTTTCTTCCCAATTTTCAGTTTTATTAACTTGTATTGTTATATTTTGATCAGTTTATAAATAAAATCGAATCCAATTTTTGCTTTTTTTTTCACAAAATTAATCATAGGTAAATAATCATTTATAAATAGAATTTAAATAAACTTTAAATAATATACTTTCACCATTTAAAATTATAATTTAAAATTATAATTTAAAATTAAAAAAAATATAAAATTACTAAGTGAAAAATTATGGCAGAAAAAAGTGATAAATCCTTCATGGATACAATGGCAAAATTTGGCTATGCTGATATTATAGAATTGATCGCTATGGTACTCGGTGTTTATTTAATCGTCTTTGGTCTTGTAGATATGGTTCAAGCATTGAATGCTGAAATAACTATTATCCTTCCAATCCCTCCTTGGGTAGCAACAGCAAAGGTAGATGCTGGTGATGTTTTCATGAATGGTTTTGCGTATTGGATTGTATATTTAGTAGCTGGAATTATGTTGATATTGCCCAAGTTAACTGCGAAAGTTGGTATGAAACTTGCTAAAGTAACAAAAATAATAACACCACTTGATGAAAAAGATAGTAAAATGGTAGTTTATATGGTTGTATGGGTGATTCTTTTAGCATTAATGGTCATGCCATATGACGTACCAAAAACGATGGGCTTCAGTGATATTCTATTTACATGGGCAAATTTCTGGAAATTGGGACTACCTTTCGTTATTATGACAATTGTTTGTATGAAGAACCTTTTAATAAAGAGATAATTGACAATAAATAATTAAAATATTTTATCTGTTTTTTTTTTATTTTTTTTTTATTTTTAAGATTAAATAAAGAATTATTTTACTAAAAACTTTAAATACCAATTATATAAAGCTTCTTTAGTAAAATATAATAAAAATCATATTTATTTAGTATAAATAAAGAAAATTATATAGGTCATTTTTTTATTGAAATGAAAATTAGAATTATTAATAGTTAGTTTTGTAATTAGTAAAAATACAAAGTATAACCATTTTTAGGAATTATGTCTGATTCAAATATTTCTGATAAAAATAAGAATACCTATAAACAAAGAATTATCGCAGGTGTGAGTGTTCCTGTATTAGTTATGGGACTCGTGTCTCTATTTACTGATATTTCAAGTGAAATGATTCAAAGTATCTTTCCTTTTTTTATAATATCTATTGGAGGTACCACTTTAATAGTAGGACTAATAGCTGGGGTCACAAATGCTCTCTCTAATATTTTAAAAGGGATAACAGGTTGGATGAGTGATAAAATTAATAGAAGGAAACCCTTTGTAGTAGCAGGATATTCTATATCAAATCTATCAAAACCATTTATAGCCTTTAGTCCTTCATGGGGAATGGTTTTAGGTCTAAAAGCGGTAGATAGGGCAGGTAAAGGATTAAGAACCTCCGCGAGAGATACACTCATATCTTATTATGCTATTGAAAAAGGAAAAGCATTTGGATTACATCGATCGATGGATACTTTGGGTGCAGTTATAGGATCCCTCTTAGCTTTTCTATTCCTTTATTTTACTTGGACATATTCACAAATTATATTTTTCTCGATTATTCCAGGAATCTGTGCTGTTATTTTAATTTTTATGATAAAAGATATTGATATTACGAAAATGAAAGGAATTAACGAGAATACTACTAAAATAGAAAAGAAAAAGTTAAGTAAGAAATTTATAAAATTTATAATAATATTAGGAGTGATAGAATTTGCGAGTTTAGATGTTGCTTTTCTTATGCTCAGATCTGAAGACTATTTAGGATCAGAATTACTTTATTTGGTACCCCTCTTATATTTATTGTCTAATGTAGTATATGTAGCATTATCTCCATTTACAGGTAAATTTTCTGATAAGATAGGGAGAAAACCAATAATCATCACTGGTTTAACTGTCTTATTAGTAAGTTGTATTATTCTTGCATTCCCTATTACCATTTCATTATTTTCATTGATATTGATTATTATTCTATTTAGTTGTTTTGGATTCTATTTAGCTTCGGTTGATCCAATTTCAAGAGCTTATGTTGCGGATCTAGCAGGTAAAAATAAGAGAGGTATTGCTTATGGTTCATATTATTTATCAGTAGGAATAATATCGTTATTTGAAGCATTTATTTTTGGTGCACTTTATGAAATATTTGATTATACAATAGCATTTACCTATATTTCGATATTGTTAACCGTCTGTATGGTGATATTTATTCTCACAGATTTTTCCAAAATATTAGAAAAAGATTCTTAAACTTTTAACTATAGTAAATTTGATTCCGATGAACTAAATAACAGAATATAGATTTTCTTACTGAAAAATTATCATTTTATTAAATTCCCAATTTCTCTTGCCCATTCTTGAATATCTTCTTTATTCCATGTATCATCTGATATTTGATTATTTTTAAATTTTCTCCCTCCAAATGCTTTCTCTGAGATAATTGGGGTTAGATTCGGAAAATTAGAGAGTTTTTGTTCAATATATCTCTCAAAACACAAACTATAATTATCCTGATTTTGTTCAACAATAGCATGTCCAGCACGGCCAGAAGAAACAAAAATCGCAAACTTATTATTTTTACTATGATTTTTTTCTAAAAATTTCAACATTTTTAATGCTTTTCCATACCATCTTCCCATTCTAATTCCAGATCCTAAAATAATGAGTGAAAATTGACTTAAATCACTTTTTTTATTAAATTCTCTTATATCTATTACATTAGAAACTAATGAAAACTCATTATGTAATATTTCGCTGATTATCAAAGAACTGTCTTTAGTAGCACCATTTTTAGTGCTATATAAAATAAGTATTTTTTTTCCCATAATTATAAAAAAACATTATTGAATTAAATTTTAAACTCTTTTATTAAAAGAATAAAAGATAACTTTGTTAAATTAATATTCACTTTATTTTTTGTTATTTTTTTCCACAAGAATATATCTTAACTTATGAATATGTTCTTTTCCTCCATGATCCTCTTTCTCATCTATCATTCCTACTTCAATTATGATAAAATCTTTAAAATGTTCTAATAAATCTTCTTTAGAAAAGTAATGTGTTGGTCTACCTGGTTTACTTTCAAAAGTATTTTCTTCAATAGTTTTACCTTTCTTATAACTTGATTCTTCTTCAGAAAATAAAGTAAAAAAAGCTAAACCTCTATTTTTTAATTGTTTATGGGTATTTTTCAAGAGAATTTTCCTTTCTCTCTCTAAGAATAAATGAAGTATATTGAAACAAAAAATAGCTTCAAATTTTTTATTAGATAAAGGTAGATTTAAAACAGATGCATTAATTAAATTGGTTTGTGGATTGAACTCTTTAGCTAAATTACATGCTTTCTCAGAAATCTCTATCCCGACTACATTATAACCTTCTTGAACAAATAATTTTGAATTTCTACCATACCCTGCACCAAATATTAAAATATCTTTTATTTTTTTTTTTTTAAATAATTCTAAAGCATATCGAGTGCTATCACTTGGAGTATCTCCCCAAATCCTTCCCCCTATTTCAAATCTTTTATTCCAATATTTTTTCATTTATTTTCATTTCCTATTTTTAATTAAAATTTAGTGTACTTTTAAGATAAAATTTCTTATAAAAAATAAACACAAACAATGATTTTCCTTTTTTCTCTTAAAATAATGATATTTTAGGATTATAATTAAAAAACGAAACTTTTAAATAACACGTTTTACATATTTTATATAACAACAATCAATTGTTGTAAACCGGTGGTTGACATCAGAATAAATAAAGATTATGATTTTCAAAAAATCAAGAAAATAAGTCATATAAGTCAAACAAAATAAAAAAAAAATGAAAATAATAAAATTAAATAAAAGGGTGAAATAAATATGGGAAAAATTATAGGGATTGATTTAGGAACTTCAAACTCTGCAGCAGCAGTATTAAGTGGAGGGTCACCAGAGATTATTCCAAGTAAAGAAGGTATTACTCTCTATGGTAAAGCTTTTCCGTCAGTTATTGCTTTTACAAAGGATGGGCAGAGAATTATAGGAGAACCTGCAATAAGACAAGCAATTTCAAATCCAGAGAGAACAATATCGGGTATAAAAAGAAAAATGGGAACATCTTATACAATTGAAATAGATAGCAAAAAGTACACCCCTCAAGAGCTTTCAGCCATGATTCTCAGAAAGATAAAAGAAGATGCGAGTGCTTATTTAGGTGAAGAAGTAACTGATGCGATTATTACAGTGCCTGCATATTTTAATGATAATCAAAGACAAGCCACTAAAGATGCTGGAAGAATTGCTGGTTTAAATGTTAAAAGATTAATTAATGAACCAACTGCAGCAGCTGTAGCATTCGGTTTAGATAAACAAGGTCAGCATTTAAATATAGTTGTCTTGGATCTTGGTGGAGGAACATTTGATGTGACTATTATGGAGATGGATGATAGAGTCTTTGAGGTTATCTCTACAGCTGGAGATACTCAATTAGGCGGAAGAGATATGGATGATAAAATCGTGGATTATATAGTCGAAGAATTTAAGAAAAAAG
Organism: uncultured archaeon; assembly: GCA_964525635.1. Classification (GTDB taxonomy): domain Archaea; phylum Asgardarchaeota; class Lokiarchaeia; order Sigyniarchaeales; family SOKP01; genus JAFGOA01. The sequence goes on along the minus strand of CAZGJX010000011.1, from coordinate 10,857 downwards.
AAGGTGTAGATTTAAGAAATGATAAAAAAGCATTACAAAGAGTTATAGAAGCAGCAGAGAAGGCAAAAATCGAGCTCTCAACTGTCCTACAAACTGACATAAATCTACCATATATTACAGCTACAAATTCGGAACCTAAGCATTTAAATATGATAATTACAAGAGCTAAATTAGAACAATTGATTTCGCCTGTTTTAAATAAACTTGAAGCTTCAATTAAAAAAGCTCTTAGAGATTCTGGTATGAATTCAAATGATATAGATAAAGTAATTTTAGTAGGTGGTCCTACTAGAATGCCTTCAGTACTAGAGAAATTCGAAAAAATCTTGGGTAAGAAACCTGAACGTGGAGTTGATCCTATGGAATGTGTTGCTATGGGTGCTGCGATTCAAGGTGGTGTTTTAACAGGAGAAGTTGAAGATTTACTCTTATTAGATGTCACTCCTTTATCTTTAGGCGTTGAAACCTTAGGCAGTGTGTTTACTAAACTAATTAATAGAAATACAACTATCCCGACCAAAAAGACAGAAACTTTTTCAACCGCGGCGGACAACCAAACTGCTGTAGAAATTCATGTATTACAAGGAGAAAGACCAAGAGCAACCGATAATATATCTTTAGGGAAATTTCATTTAACAGGAATTCCACCTGCTCCAAGAGGAATTCCACAAATCGAAGTTATATTTGATATAGATGCTAATGGAATTTTAAGTGTAATAGCTAAAGATAAAGCAACTGGAAAAAGTCAAAGTATTACAATAACGGCTTCTAACAAAATGAGTGAAGATGATATAAATAAAAAAATCAACGAAGCGGAGAAAAATGCTGAAGAAGATAAAAAATTCCAAGAAATAATTGAAGTGAAAAATCAAGGAGAAGCTTTAGTCTATCAAACAGAAAAACTAATTAAAGAAAATGAAAATTTAATTGGTGATATAAAAAATCAAATTGAACAGAAAATAGAGGATCTTAAAAAAGCACTCCAATCTGATGATAAAAAGAGAATTCAAAACGAAATCGAGAATCTAAAAAAATCTTTACACGAAGTATCTTCAAGGATATATGGTCAACAAGGAACTCAAGGTACTCCTCCTGGGGGAATGGGTGATACAGCAGGAAGTTCAAAAACCAAGGATGAAATGGAACAAGAACAATTTCGAAAAGCTACTGGTCAAGATGGGGTAGTAGATGCAGAGTATGAGTAATTATTAACTTTTTTTTTTTTAATTTTATCACGATTGTAAAAATTAATTAATTTATAGTTATTATTAAAATGAGGGATCATATATGCCAAAGAAAGATTATTACAAAATATTAGGTATTGAAAAAAATGCATCAAAAGATGAAATAAAGAGAGCATTTCGTAAAATGGCTAGGAAATACCATCCTGATGTAAATCCTGATGAGGAGAAATCTGGAGAAAAATTTAAAGAAATTAATGAAGCTTATACCCTACTGAATGATGATAAAAAAAGAGAGATGTACGATAAATTTGGTGTTATTGAAGGTGAAATACCCTCATCTTATGATGATTGGGGAGGACAAGGAGGAGGGCGTCCTAGAGCTTATAAGACCTCCAATGGGAGTACTGTATTTTATTCTTCCTCTGGCGGACTTGGAGAGGATTTTAATTTCAATGATATTCTTGGGGGAGGATCTGGAAGAACAGGTGGATTTGATTTCTTTGGTGATCTTAATGATATATTTGACGTATTTGGTAGAGGAAAATCTAATAGTTCTGGATTTAGGACAAGATCAACAAATATTCCAAGAGAAGGAGAAGATCTTAAATATGAAATGACAATTGATTTTCTAGATGCATTTTATGGAGGTAGTAAAGGAATCCAATATAATGATCCAAATACAGGTAAAATTGAATCCATTAAAGTTAGAATACCAAGGGGTATAAAAAGAGGACAAAAATTACGATTGAAAGGAAAAGGTATGCTTGGAATGAGTGGGGGTAATCCGGGAGATCTCTATATTAATATAAACATTGAAGATCATCCTGTTTTTGTAAGAAAAGAAAATGATATATATATTGATGTTAAAATTCCTTTTACAACAGCAGTTCTTGGTGGAAAAATTAAAATACAAGGAATAGATAGAAGTTTAAATGTTAAAATCCCTCTTGGAACTGGTGATTCAACTATTTTAAGAGTTAAAAATCAAGGATTTTATAAAATAAATTCAGAAGAAAGAGGAAATCTTATGGTTAAAGTTAAAATTGAAATCCCTAGTAGAATAAATAAAAAACAAAAAGAACTATTAGAAAAATTAAAAGAAAATGGTTTATAGAGGTATAATGTATTATGATGAAGATAGATAATTTTACGATTAAAGTTCAAGAAGCTTTAGTAGCTTCTCAATCACTTGCAGAAAGTAATAATCATCAAAAAATAGAGCCAGTTCATATTTTAATATCATTAATTGAGCAACAAGATGGAGTCACACGTCCATTACTTCAAAAATTAGGAATTAATATTGAGCATTTTTCCAATGATTTACATAATGAACTTGATAAATTACCTAGTGTAACAGGTCCGGGAGCTACAAATGTAATGATATCACCTAATACAAAAAAAATGTTTGACGAGGCTTGGAAAGAAGCTAAAACTATGAGAGATGAATATCTAAGCACAGAACATATTCTTATGGTAATGTCATCATTAGATTCATTACTAATTTATCAAATAATGAAAAATTTTGGAATTACAAAGGATAGAATATTACAAGCATTAAAATCAGTAAGGGGTAGCAAAAGAATTATTGATCAAAATCCAGAAGATAAATATCGGGCAATTGATAAATATAGTCGAAATCTTACAGATTTAGCTAGAAGAGATAAGTTGGATCCTGTAATTGGACGTGATAAAGAAATAAGACGTGTTATGCATATTCTTTCAAGAAGAACAAAAAATAATCCTGTTTTAATTGGAGAAGCTGGTGTTGGCAAAACGGCAATTGTGGAGGGGCTTGCTCAAAGAATTGCAAATGGAGATATACCTGATTCATTGAAACATAAAGATATAATCTCATTGGATTTAGCGGCTATGATTGCTGGAGCAAAATACCGAGGTGAATTCGAGGATCGATTAAAAGCATTTTTAAAAGAAGTTGAAGAAGGTGCTGGTAAATATATTTTATTTATTGATGAGCTTCATACATTAGTGGGTGCTGGTGCTGCAGAAGGTGCTATTGATGCATCAAATATGTTAAAACCTGCCCTAGCTAGAGGTGAGTTAAGAGCAATTGGAGCAACTACTTTAGATGAATATAGGAAGTATATTGAAAAAGATGCGGCTTTAACAAGAAGATTCCAAACAGTCCTTGTTGATGAGCCTACGTTAGAAGATACAATTGCTATACTTAGAGGATTAAAAGAAAAATATGAAATACACCATGGAGTAAGAATTTCTGATTCTGCAATTATTAACGCTGCAAAATTAGCTGATAGGTATATTTCTGATCGATTTTTACCTGATAAAGCTATAGATTTAATAGATGAAGCTGCTTCAAGATTAAGGATTGAAATAGATAGTATGCCAACTGAAATTGATGAAATTGAACGGAAAATAATACAATTTGAAATACAAAAAGAAGCTCTTAAAAAAGAAACAGGAAAAGCTGCCATAGAAAGAAAAGAAAAAATAGAAGAGGAATTACACGATTTAAAGGAAAAAAGTGACCAATTAAAATTACAATGGAGAAATGAAAAAGAAGCTATATCAAAAATAACAGAAATAAACAAAAAAATGGAAGAAACTAAATTAGAATCAGAAAAGGCTGAAAAAAGAGGAGAACTTGAAAGAGCTGCAAAATTAACATATGGAGTTCTAAATGATTTGAAAAAAGAATTAAAAAAATATCAAGATAATTTGGATGAAATACAAAAAGAAACCTCCATGCTTAAAGAAGAAGTAGGTGAAGAGGATATTGCAGAGGTCATCTCACAATGGACAGGTATTCCAGTTTCAAAAATGTTAGAAAGTGAAAAAGTAAAATTATTAAAAATGGAAGAGCGTTTGAAAACGAGAGTTATTGGACAGGATCATGCTTTAATTACAGTTTCAAATGCAATTAGAAGATCAAGAGCTAGTATTCAAGATCCAAATAGACCTATCGGAGTTTTTATATTTTTAGGTCCTACTGGGGTTGGAAAAACTGAAACTGCTAAAGCCTTAGCAGAATTTCTATTCGATGACGAAGAGGCAATGTTGAGGATTGATATGTCTGAATTTATGGAAAAACATAGTATATCAAAGTTAATAGGTGCTCCACCAGGTTATGTTGGTTACGAAGATAGAGCAATGCTTTCTCAGATAATAAGAAAACCATATACGGTAATACTTTTTGATGAAATTGAAAAAGCACATCCAGATGTCTTCAATTTACTACTTCAAATATTAGATGAGGGAAAATTAACGGATTCACATTCAAGACATATAAATTTCAGAAATACGGTCATTATAATGACTAGTAATATTGGAAGCGAATATATTCAAGGAGCTATTGAAAATAAAAAAGATATAGATCATGATATTATATTAAAAACATTAAAAAATCATTTTAGACCAGAGTTTTTGAATAGAATTGATGATATAATTATATTCAATTCACTTGAGAAAAAAGATATAAGAAAAATAGTAGATATCCAAATAAGGAAAATAAATGAAAATTTAGATTCTAATAAGATGAGAATAAACCTCACTGATAAAGCAAAAGATTTTTTAAGTGATAAAGGTTATGATCCTCAATTTGGAGCAAGGCCATTAAAAAGAGCAATACAAAATTATCTTTTAAATCCACTTTCATTGAATATTATTGAAAATAAATTTGATAAAGGTAAAATTATAGAGATAGATTTAGATAAAGATAACCAATTAAAATTTAAATTAGTAGAATTGAAATGATACAAAAAAATTTTTTTTATATAATTATTGTTAATAAAAAGAATGATATGGTTTATTATTTATAAAATATGGAGGTAATAAACAAAATTTCTAAAAAGATATATTGGATTCATCTAATAAATAAAAATAAAAAGATTTAAAAGATCAGAAATATATATGTAATTGTAACATTGTAATGTTTAGGTTTACAATATAGTTGATTGAAATTCAATACAATTGATTATTTAATCTGATAGTTAATTTTAAATTAAAGTTTAATGAGGGAATGAAAATGGAAACAAAATTAAAAGAGAATAATACATTAAATGTTTGCCCTGAATGCAGAGGCCCAATCGTTTCAATAGATAATACTGGGGATATAGTTTGCAGTAGTTGTGGATTAGTTCTGAGTGAGAAAGGTGTTGATTTTGGAAATAGTGGAAAACGGGCATATACTAAACAAGAAAGAGCTGCTAGAGAAAGATTAGGTTCACCAATTTCTAATTTAACACCAGATATAAAACTTACCACAGTAATCGATCGAAAAGGAATTCAAAATCCCGATCTTAAGAGAGCAACTAAATGGGATACAAGGATGCCTTGGGCAAAAAGAAATTTACTAATTGCTACAACTGAATTAAAAAGAATTAGTGGTAATTTGGATTTACCTCAACACATAAAAACTGAAGCTATGAAAGTATATAGAGATGCTTTTAAAAAGAAATTGTTGCGCGGAAGATCTATAAATTCTATGATTGCTGCTTCAATTTATTATGCATGTAGAATTAAAAAAGTGCCAATAACACTCCAAGAAATCTTAAGTCAATCAGGGGATAGTGATAAAGACGTAAGAAGATCATATAGAACTTTAATTAAAGAATTAAAACTTAAAGCTCCAAATACAACTCCTCGTGCGCTCATTCCTAAATTTATTGGGGAATTAAATTTAAATACAGATATCGAAAGATTAGCTGATAAAATAGTAAAAACATTCACTTCAAATTTTCCAATAAGTGGAAAAGATCCAAAAGGAATATGTGCTGGAGCTATATATATCGCGGTAAAACTTAAAAAACTTAATTTTACTCAAAAAGAAATAGCTGAAAAAGTTGGAGTTACAGAGATTACCCTTAGATCTCGATATAAAGAGATTATGAAGAAATTAAATGTAAATTTCTGAGAAGAAAAGATTCAACTTTTTTAAAACAATCATGAATCTCCATATACCCATTTTACCTCGTTATTACTACTTAAATGGTAATGAGAAGCACCAACAGGCGCATATGTATCATTAACCCAATATTGCCACCAATTAGGAGCTTCATTTTCAATACCATCAATAGCATCGATAAATACTGCTCCTCCGGGATATTCGGTATATTCTACTTCACAAAATGCTAATAAAATATCAAATACTGTATTATTTTCAGGTTCGACATGAATATTTTCTATATTTTTTATACTACCATTATTATAATTGACAATTAATCTGATATTTTCACCCTCATTTCCTTCATTTAAGAATTCAGGGCCAGCTATTATATTACAATTATAAAATATAATACCTAAAATACTAATCGCTCCAATTACCGTGATAAATATATAGTTTCGAGCTTTCATTATTCTCACTAAAAAAAAAATTAAATATGTTAATTAATTTTTGGATTTTTCTGAATTTAGAAATATGACTTTATGTTTTTTTTTAATAAATATAACAATACCAATTAATATTATTCCAATTAAGGATGTAATTATCCCAATTTCATATCCTGGAAGTATTGATTTATCATCATCTTTGACTGTTATTGTAATTATAATATCACAAAAATTATTATAATAATCATAGGCATGAATCTCTAATATATAACTTCCAATTTCTAAAATAGTAGAGTTAGTGATAAGTCCATTATTATCAATGTTGAAATTATCTGTATCATTTACTTCATAATAAGCAATTTCGGAAAGATCTGATGCACTTACTTCATAAGAAAAGTTGATTCCAAATTCAACTGTTTGATCTGAGGGTATTGTATTCCATGTTGGAGATGTATTATCTTCTACTGTAAGTATAATTGTTGCATTGCAGCAATAACCGTAAGGATTATATGCCAATATTTCTATCCAATATATACCAACATTAAGAGTATTTTTATCAGTAATAAGTCCATTATCATCAATGTTGAAATTATCTGTATCATTTACTTCATAATATGCAATTTCGGAAAGATCTGATGCACTTACTTCATAAGAAAAGGTGTTTCCAAATTCAACTGTTTGATCTGAGGGTATTGTGTTCCATGTCGGAGTAATATAGGGTTTATTAACAAGAAAAATTTCTAAATCTGGACCCAGACTATTTTCTATTTTTGCCCATAGCAAAATTCCCAACCATTTATCATATAGCATAGTAGAATTTTGACTCCCTTCTTTATGTCTAAAATCAAATAGAATACTTATATTTGTTTCTACAATATCTACCGTTCCTTCCATAAATCCTGTAGGACTAACTTGTTCAATTGCTTGAGATTTCAATTCTGTTAAATTATTAACAGGTATTAAAAAGCCAGATAAAAATGCATTATAGCTAAGGGCTAGATTCATCGCAACTTCACTATTAGAAATATCATTTTCTGTAAAATTCACTATTAAACTATTTGAGACATTTTCAAATAATGAAACATTTATATATGGTACGGGTTCTGAAAAAACTGAATAATCATAGGGATCTTTATCCCCAAATCGAGTAAAATTTATTTTAATTTGTCCCCCTGGATTAGTTAAAGCATATCCTTTTGGAGGATCCATCCAATTAAGGCCCACCCATGTGAAATATGAATCAAATTGAGTAACGTTGTATATATATTCTTCATTACTGATGAAATAATTTTCTATTATTGGATTAGATGTGGCTTTATTTAATGGAATTGTATTTAAAACGAAAATCCCTTCCAAAAGGAATAATCCTATTATTATAATGTATATTATTTTCTTATTTTTCATATTATTTCCTATTCTTTAAGTTTCAAGATTTAAATACATTAGGATAAGTTTCCTAAATTAATATAATTAAGTAAAAATAAAATATAAATCTTACACAAAAACTTTATAAAAAAAAGATTTAATTAAATAGGAAATATATCCTATAATATAAGTTTAAATATTTCTGATAAATCTCAGGATTTTGATTCAAGGAGGCAATACGGATTTATTAATAAATAGAAGATTAATTTTAAATGTTAAAATAAAATTTCGAGATCTTCTGATAGGGTGATTTTTGTGAAGAAAAATAATTCTATGCAATCTTACAATCGTTTATCAATTACTTATAGATATAAAAAAAATTATTTATATGATTCAAGCCCACTATTGAAATTTATTCTTTTTATCTCTTACTTTTTTATCATTTTTTTTATTTCAAATCCATTTTATCTATTCATCATTTTTATCAACTTAAGTATAATCACATTTTTAGGACAAGATATAAAAAAGGTTTTTAGATTTATTAGAACTACGATATATTTGGGAATAGTAATTTTTATTATAAATATTATTTTAAGGAATGATGGAGCTACAATATTATTGACTACTCCATTAAAAATACCTATTTATGGAACTATAAAGATTACTTTAGAAGCAATTGTATATAGTTTTATTATGGTTTTTCAACTTATTCTTGTAATCTATATTTTCTCGTTAATTAATGTTTTTATAAATCCTGATGATTTAATGAAGATCTTTATAAAATTTAAAATGCCTTATCTGATGTCTTTAATTTTAATCTTATCTATAAAATTCTTCCCTGTATTATTGGATGATATGGAAAATATCAAAGACGTTGCACGCTCTAGAGGTGTAGAATTAGATAAAGGAATTTGGTTTGCTCGAATAAAAAAAAAAATTACATTAATATTACCCCTGCTGACAAATTCTTTAGAAAGATCAATACAAGTAGCAGAAGCTTTAGAATCACGGGCATTTAATGTTTCTAAAAAAAGGATCATCTTCAAACAAATAAAATTAAAATATATTGGTTATATTCTCATCATTCTTAATTGTATTTTTATAATTTTATTGCTCTACTTTATTATTTTTCAGCATTTTGGAATGTATAATCCTTATCCTCAATGTAAATTTCCATCATTAAATATTATGGATTATTATTTCCTAATATTCATATTTTCAATTAATAGCTTATTTATTTTTCTATTATTTTTAAGAGGGAGATTAAAATGATAAAAATAGATCAATTAACCTTCAGATATCACCAAAGTCAAGAATCAATATTAAAGGATATTAATTTAGAAATAAATGAAGGAGAATTTGTTCTCATAACAGGTCCTTCTGGGAGTGGTAAGTCGACTTTAGTGAGAACCTTTAATGGATTAATTCCTCATTTTTACGGTGGAAAAATTTCTGGACAAATAAATGTCCAAGGAATGAATGTATTTAAAAATGAAACACGAGATTTAGCAAAAAAGGTTGGATTTATATTTCAAAATCCAGACAATCAATTATTTATGAATGAAGTAGAAGCAGAAATTGCATTTGGACTTGAAAATCTAAATTTACCTATAAATACTATTAAAAAACGTATTGAAGAAACTCTTGATGCTATAGGAATTGCATATTTAAGAAACCGTACAATTAACGAGCTTTCAGGAGGGGAGAAACAAAAAGTTGCAATTGCATCAGTTTTAGCAATGCATCCCGAAATTATTATTTTAGATGAACCAACTGCTGAATTAGATCCAAAATCAGCAGAAGAAATTATGATGCTTATTCAAAAACTTAATGATGAACTTGGAATAACAATTATATTAATTGAACATAGACTAGATAGAGTTATCCAGTTTATTGATAGAATTATCATTATTGAAAATGGTCAAATTATTAGAGATGGTCAACCTAAAGAAGTATTTAAAGAAGATCTTTCAAGAATAGGGATAACTATTCCTCCTATTATAAAAATTTGCAATAAACTAGGAATCAATGATATTCCTCTAACTGTAAAGGAAAGTAGAGAAATCTTAATGAATATTCTAACCGAAATATCTTCACCTCTAAATTTAAATGAAAATTATGATGATAATTATGAAAATTACTTAAAAAATTTTGAAAAATTAAAACCTCTTGTTCAGTTAAAAAATATATCATTTAATTATGAAAAAAACAAAAATGTATTAGAGGATATTAATCTTAAAATCTATGGTGGTGAGTTTATTGCTATCATGGGAAGGAATGGGTCTGGTAAAACAACTTTACTTAAATTAATCAATGGATTATTGAGGCCAGGGAAAGGAAGTGTTCAAATTGATGAAAAAGATATTCGAAAAAGTTCTATAGCTGAATTAGCATATATAATTGGTTATATATTTCAAAATCCTGCAAACCAATTTTATCATGATACTGTTGAGCAGGAAATCGCTTATATTTTAAACAATCTAAACTATAATCAAGAAGATATTCAATCCTTAGTTGACATTACTTTAAATCAATTTGGTCTGATTAAATACCAAAATACCTATCCTCGTTATCTATCTGTTGGAGAACAACAAAAAGTAGCTTTAGCATCTATATTAGTAACTAATCCAAAAATAATATTGTTGGATGAGCCTACTCATGGTATGGATTATCAACAAAAAAACCTATTCTTCTCTTATTTAAATGAATATAGAAAGAGGGGAAACACGATTATTCTTGTGTCTCATGACGTTGAGAGTATCGCTGAATACTCTGATAGGGTAGTTCTATTATCAGAAGGAAAAATAGTAGTAGATGATTTAAAAAGAAACGTATTATCTAATGCATTACTATTTTCTCCCCAAATCAATAGACTTGTACAAGGATTTAAATCATTACCCCAAAAAATATTAAATTATTATGAATTAGCAGAGGTTTTGAAAACTGGAGAAAAGTAAATATATACTCATTATTATTATAACCTATGGAATCCTTCAATTATTAA
>CAZGJX010000010.1:0-60995 GCA_964525635.1 uncultured archaeon | reverse complement strand
TGTAAATTTAAGCACACGCCTATTTCTTTTTCTAATTGCCATATATCTTTGGAATCTTTTGCAGTTATTCAGATATCAAGAAAGATTGCCAGAATTCATAAATGGAACATTTAGGGTATCTTCTATGCAATCGAGAACCCTAAGACTCAAATTATTACTCAATATTTTCTTATGATAAAAATTTGAAAAGGAAAAGGTGATAGAAATGTAAGATTAGAAAATAACGAACTACTGTTGAAGGGATGGTAATTCACTGAATACTTACAGTTATTAAAAATTGGGAGTATCTTTTACATATTTAATAAAAATATAGTTATATAGTTATTATTAATTTTTTACTTCTAAGGAAATCATTCTTCTTCTATGATATCTTCCTCGTTGATTTCTTTACTTTCAGGTTCAGGAGGTTTAGGTGTTCGAGAAATAATTACTTTAGCAAATCTTAATATATCTTTATTTAATTTTATCCCATCTTGAATAATTTCAATAATAGAATTATTGGGAACGTCATCTCTTTCAATCGTACTTAAAGCCTCATGTAGATCATAATTAAATAATTCTAATTCCTCAACTTTCATAGGTTCAGCACCATGAGATTTTAATATATTTAAAAATTGTTTGTAAAACTGGTTTAACGGACTATTTTCATCTTCATTCTTTAAAGCATTTTTAAATGAATCATATAAAGGGAGAAAACTCTTCAAAATCATTCCTATATATTGCTGTTTTAGATGTTCTCTTGATTTTTCCCATCTTTTTTGTGTATTTTCGAATTCAGCTTGTAATCGTGTATATTTATCCTGCCAATCATCCTTTTCTTTTATAATGTTAAGATTTTTATCTTTAATACTTGATAATTCTTTGGTAAATTCTTTTAGATTTAAAATAAGTTCATCTTTAGATAACTGATTATATGCTTCTTGTTCCTTATTATCAATCACTTCTCCTTCTATTTCCTTATTATTTTGATTATTTTTCTCTTGTTTATTCATTTTAAATCAGTAAAGGATATAATTAAACAATTAATTTTTTGATCTATCTACTTTATTATTAAAGTCTTTGAAATCTTAAAACTTTTACTATGTAATAGATATTAAGGATATTGATGTTTTTATAATCAATATGATTAAAATTATTTACTTTTAATTTAGAATTTATAAATTTATTTAATTCTTAATTTTTCTTTAATAAACCTCTAAATTTAGAATTCTTTCTATTCTATTTTCTCTTCATGAAGTTATATAGAATAAATCAATAATATTACTTTATAAATGGTATTTAAAATATACCAATTTTAACTAATTATTTTTATCTCAAAGATATAATTTTCAGAATTTTTATTACTCTTTTGAGAATAATCATATAGATCATTTTTTTCTCTTTATTATATAGTTACCATTAAAGAAGTTAGAAGATACAATTTCATTTTTTTCTTTATTCAAATTAGCGAATATTTCAAATGGAAATTGTAATTGAACTTCAAACTTTTTTTGATACTCCATGATTCTCTTTCTTGTCAAATATATTGCATATTTTGAAATATCTATCCCAATCCATTTTCTTCGTAATTGTTCTGCTACTAACAAAGTAGTACCAGAGCCACAAAAAAAATCAGCTATTAAATCACCTTCATTCGATCCTAATTTAATAATTCTTTCGAGTAATTTATGATGTTTTTGGTTTGGGTAGCCCATCCATTGTTTTGAAGCAGGTTGCATACAAGGAATGTTCCATACATCATCTAATTTTTTATCCTTTACAATACGATATACTACCTTTCCATTTTCATCCTTTGCGTTTTTTAATACACCATTTATCATAACTCTTTTTAATTGTTTTATAGGTTTTTTTCGCGATATTCTTATTTCATTAAGATTGTAATTGGTTGAATTTGAATATACCAAAATATTATCATGTGCTTTTGGAAGATGGTTTTTTCCAGCACTGTATTTGTTATAATAATGCCATACAATCGAATTTATGAAATTTTCACTTCCAAATATTTCATCAAGTATAATTTTAACATAATGAATAGCATGCCAATCTAAATGAATAAATAATAATCCTTTATTCGAAAGCAATTTTTTAAAAAGAAGCAATCTTTCATATAGCATTTGTAAATATGAATCCAAATCTTTATTCCAATGGTCAAGATATGCTATATCTTCATAAATTTTATTTTGTTCTTTGATTTGAATATAATAATCTGTTCCAGAAAAAAAAGGAGGATCAATATAGATTAAGTCAATTTTATTTTCAAAATAATTTAATAAATAATACAAAACCTCTAGATTCTCTCCCCAAAATAATTTGTTCGTCCAAGCTATCTTATTTATCTGATTATTTTTATAAGTATCTCCATTATTTAAAAGAGAAGAAATCTCTCGAAATTTATTTTTATAATTAAGTTTAATTGATTCTATTGTATCTGAAATATCTTTCTTTTTATCCCAATTTAATTTTATCATACTTATATTAAAATTAGCTTATCTCATTCTTAAAGATTTATCGAATATTATTACAAATTTTTTATATCATAAATTGATGAGAAAATAACAAAAATACGTTCATTATATTAATTTATTTTAACATTCCTAACCTTTTTAATACCTTTTTGGTTTAAAATAACTCTATATTTTTGATAAGAAATACTCTTTATTTTTTTCCCTTGAAAAGTTGATAATTTAAATACTAAATTTATATGATAAACTTTTGATACAGAAGAAGAATTTAGTTGATGTCGGTCTTTTTTCCATGTTAGAACTTTTTGGATTGGATCATCTGCATATCGTAAAAAATTTTGAATATTGAACCTTGTTACATCAAGAATATCCTTGTGTCTTGTATGCAATTTAGAAATTTTCTCATTAAACAGGGTAATTCTTTTCTTAAATAAAATACATACTTCAGGTTTTCCTTCTTCTTCGATTGAACTCTTATTACTAGATTTTCTTATTTGAAGAATTGTTTTTGGAATTTTATCAAAATCAATAAAATACATTTTTTCTTCGCTTATACCAATTTTCTCCTCAAAAAAACCATCTAAGATATCAATCTTTTGGTCAGGAAAATATAATCCAACTGCTTTTTGTGAAATTCCACGAATATTATCTTTAATTCTATCTCTTAACATATATATTACTACAGCTACAAAAATAAAAGGAATTGAATTTGCTTCTAAATTAGAGAACAAAAAGAAACCTATAAACAATGATATGAACATAGCTAAACCAGCGCCAATAGAATAGAGAATCTCTAAAGATGATGTTTGAGGTTTTTTCTTTTTCTTATTTAAATAGAGAACTCCTTGTACATATTTCTTCATAATTCCTTCCATATACGTATATTGTTCATTATCAGTATTTTCTCTCAGAATTAATCGACTATTGAAAGATTTTCTATAAGATTGCTCATCTTCAATTATCTTTATTATGCTATTAATAATATCATTATTTAGACGTTTATCTAATCGATTTAATATTTGAGTTGACCACTCTTCTATTTGTAAGCTAATATACTCATCAGAATATTGAAAGGTTTCTTTTATTTTTATATTTCTTTGAATAGATACAAATTCCTTTTTTAAAAGAGAGAATCTTATTTTAAATCTTGTAATATTCTCTATATGTTCGTTAAGAATGTCATTAACACTATTTCTCTTCATTAAAGCCTCATAATTATTTTTTATATAAAGAAAATTATCTTTTAATGAAGTCTTTAGAATACTGGCTAATAATCGGAATTCTCTTTGAATTCTTTTTATTAGATCTGGTTTAAGATTTTTACATAGATTTTGATTAATATTCTTTTCGATAATATTAAGAGGAGAAAGTTCATTTTTATCATTTAAAATATCTCCTATAGACATTTTTGGTGTTGTAAACCTAATAAGATTATTTATGTCGGAAAAAAACTTCTCTTTATTATAGGTATCTTTATTTATTTGAAGCGATTTGGGAATAAAAAAGAATATATCTAATAAATATGATGCTTTTTTTCTATTATCTGTTTCAAGAGTATATTTATAATTAATCTTAGTTTCAAAATTATATAAATCATGACGTTCAATTGATGTACTCTCTAAATCCTCCATTTTCTTTTTTCTCTATTAACTATTCTAAATTTAAAAATTATATTCACTATAGTAATATATATTTTTAACATTAATTCTTTACTTATTTCATAAATTAATAAATTGCCATAGATTAATGTATTATTGAAAAGCAGTTTTAATATGTATTCAAAATTAAATCAATATTAAAATTAATAGTGTTCCTATGAGTTCTTTAAAAAATAAAAGTAGTGAGGAATTATTACTTAAAAAGTTTGAAAAATTATCTTTAAAAGTAGAACAACTTTTAAATGAAGTTTCTCAAATAAAACATAAATTAGATAAATCTAATAAAATAAATCGAGTATTTGGCCTAGAATCTCTAAGAAATTCAGTTCCACTAGAATTTGCAAAAGATGTAAATGGTATCGGTAGCCCTACTAAAAGATATCTTTTATCTATTAGAGTTATTTTTGAAGAATGGAAAGGCCGTAAAAATGATTTTCTAATTTCCATAAGGCAACAGGAAAAAGAAACAAACTTAGATCTCAAATCTCTTGGTATTCGAATTCCTATTGATGATATTAAAAATCTTAGAATTTTATCAAGGGAAATTTTATCATTACTTTATATTTCATGTGAGTTAAAGGGTATTGAAATTAATAATATACTTCGTGAGATCTTATCAGAAATAAACGAGGATGGTTTAAAGATGGTACGTGAAATAAAAAATAAGATATTAACAGCATAAAATATGTTATTAATTATTTAAAATATCATCTTATATCTAAATAATATTTAAAAAACCATTTATTATAATTCCAAAAAAGCAGACCTTACTTCATCTTCAATATTTTCATATATTTCATTTATTTCATCAGCATCTACAGTAATTACTGTATGACCTCGATGAGCACCGTCAAATTCTTGAACTAATGCTTTACTGGAAAGATTATTAGGGGAAATGGTTATATATTTCTTACATCTTATACATGCTCTAGCTCTTATAATTACATCACCTATTTTTGGTTAACATTAATATTAATCCTTCAAAATTTATTAAGATAATCCTTGCAAAAACTAAATTTTAAAATTTCTAAACTTTTATTCTATTCAAGATCGTTCTAAAAATTATATACTATAAGAAAATCTGATAATCTAAAAGAAAATGAAGGGAACATATCTATTATGTCTTCTTTTGAAGGAAAGAATAGAATTGGAAGTAGCAGCCTTAGGTAATCTAGAGTTTAATAAAGGAAATTATATTTATGTGGGATCTGCTATGGCAAATAAAGGCTCTTCATCATTAATAAATCGAGTAAAGAGACATTTAAAAGATTCTGCTGAAAAGAAACTTCATTGGCATATAGACTTTTTTTTAAAAAATAAAAAAGTGGAAATTATAAAAATATATCTCATTCCCTCTAAAATTAAATTAGAATGCACCATTGCAAAAGAATTAGAAAAAAGTTCAGAGGATTCAATTAAAAATTTCGGAAGTTCTGATTGTAAATGTAAAAGTCATTTATTTTATTTTAATAAATTAATTCCTAATAGTCTTGAATTGATTTTATCGAAATAAAGTAAATTTAAACATTTAAATGAAATTTTTTTAAAATTATAGATATTAAATTAAAATTAATAAAATAAAATTAATAAAATAAAATTAATTAAATAAAATTGATAAAATAAAATTATATAACTTCTGTTTCTGATAATAAACCTAATATAGCAGCTACTAAAACAATTATTCCACCTGCAATACTTCTAAATATAATTAAAAGTATTGAAAAAACAAATAAAATTATCCAATTATATGGTATAGGTTCATTGGGTTTTAAAACGCTTAAAAGCGTAAGAATTGCGATTATTATGGCGACTAGATGGAAAACAAGAGTAGTATCCATATTTGAAACATCAATCGTAGAAATTCCTATTGCAGCCTCGAAAATAGCCATAATCCCACCACTAACTGCTAATAAATATATTATTTTCTCTGTATCTGGTTTTGAACTCAATATTACAACCAATATTTATGATTATTAATATATAAGGTAAAAATGTTGAATACTTATAATATTATAAGATTATTATATTGAAATTAAAATTATTCTAATTTCACAGATTATATATACCATCATCTTAAAAAAAAAAGAAAAAATTATATAATTAAAGCAATCGGAAAATATAATGTTATTGCTAATAATGCTGCCATAGGAAAAGTGAGTAACCATATTAAAATAATTTTCCATAATCCTTTTTTTCTTGGTGCTTTTCGAGCTTTTGAAAGTCCCACTAATGATGCTACAAGCATATGTGACCCTGATAAGGGAATCCCTAAAAATGTCCCTACGAATAAAATACCTGCTGTAGGTACTTCACTAGCAAATGCGGAACTAGGTACTAATTCAGTAATAGCTCCAACACTTTTAATAACTGTCCTTCCTAAAACGATAATCCCAAGTGAAAAACTGATTCCAGTAACTAATAAGATTAAATTAATATCAATACCAGCATCAAGACCAATAACAATTCCAACAGCGTTAGAACAATCATTTCCTGCTCTTGAAAATGCGGTTATAGCAATTGTTACAAGTAAAATATACGAGAAAATCTTTTCTAATCTCTCAAAATCTTTAAAACCGTTTAATTTATTAATAACAGTTCTATGTATCAACTTATAAACTCCATAGGTTGCAGCAAAACCTAAAACTGGTGATAATATCCACCAAAAACTCATTTCTCCGATTTGAATCCAATTTACTCCATTTAATCCCTCACCAACCAACATTCCAACACCCATAATACTTCCAATAGTTGAGTGTGTAGTAGAGATAGGTACGCCCAGAAGAGATGAAATAATTAACCAAATAGATGTTGAGATTAATATGGTTAACACCATCGCTTCAGATACTTCCGAAACACTACTACCGAACAATTTTGTTCCAACAGTCTCGCTTACGCCTCTACCAAGCAGAAACGCACCAAGAATTGCTAAGATAGTAGTAAATATGAGAATCTCTTTCATATTTAGTGTTTTAGAGCCATGTACAGTAGAGAATGTTTCATCATTTGCTCCTATAGCAAAGGATATAAAAATTGAAATGACTATAAATACAATTATTATTGTAAATTCAACCGCCAAATTTAATCCTCTCTATTTATCTGGTTGGATATTTTATTATTAATCCTCTTAGGTAATCAGCAATATCTTCAATTAAACCAATTATATTATATAAATTATTTATTAGATCAGAAGTTAAATGAATTCTAGTGGGTTCATCTTTCTTTTTATAAATATTACCTAAGAGTTCAAATTTCATTTTACGTGCGGGCCTTCGAATTGCTTCTATTTCAAAAGTCTTATCATATGCTGCAGTAAAATTCGTTTCTATCAATTCTAATGTTTCTAACAAACCAGTAATCATTTGTTGACATATATCACACATCTTTTTGAAATCTTCAGAAATATCTTTATATAAGTCAAATGGATATATTTTTATAAATCTAGCTAAGTATTCAACTTTCCCTAAGACTTGATCGACTAAAGTAATAATTTTATATCGATCCTCTACTAAGAATGGAAGTGCTCTTTTATTTTGGAAAAGAACTTGAATATATTCATCCTTTAAATGATCACATTTTTTCTCTGATTTAATTACTCCATCAAGTTCTTTCTTATTTAATTTATTTTTAATAAAATCAAGAATAAGCTTATGCATTAATTCCGCTCCATGTAAAAGCTCAATTCTGTATTCTTTAATGATTTCTTCTATATTTCTTGAATTTTTTCCCTTCATTTCAACACATTTCATTTTTAATATTTAAATATATAAAATATATGTTAATCTTTTTAATAAGATTTTGATATCATAATCAAAAAACTTTAACAAAAATAAAAATAAATTTAAATTCAAAGTTAAATGAAAGATAGAAAAGAATTTAAAACATAACAATTAATTGAAATATATAAATTATTAACTATATAAAATGAGATAAATGAGTCAAATAGGATCAGTACTTGAGAGCTTGAAATCAATTAAAGGTGTACATGGAGCAGCTCTAATTGAAAAATTTGGTTTAATTAAAGGTAGTGCAGTTCCGGGATGGATTGATCCAGATGCTGTAGCTGCTATGGTCACTCTTATTTTAAAAGCAAGCCAACGAGCAACAAAAGAATTAGAACAAGGTAAATTTAATAATGCTACCATTGAAAGTGAAAATGGTAAAATCTTATTCTCAGAAATAAAAGGAAATATCCTTTGTATTATCACTACTGTAGATGCTAAATTGGGAATAATTAATCTTAAATTAAGTGCGGCAAGTAAAGCATTAGGGAAATTGATATAATTTTTTTTTATTTTATTCTTTTTAAATAAGTTTCAGCTCTTTTTCAATGAAATTAATGGGATTATAAATCAATTTAGTAAAAAAGAAAAATAAAATTATGAATTAAGAGAATAATAAATTAAAAATCAAGACAGTCTTTTTTCTTGCATTCTATAGAGTAGTAAAGCTAGTAAAACAATCAAAACCCCTACAATTATTGTAAAAATTCCTGGTCAAAAGCTATATTTTATATCATCAAAAGCTAATGCTAATATAAGATCAACCACTTTAAATACAGCAATTAATTTAAATGTTAATGAAAAATCTGATGAGGATTTACTTACTAAATAAAAATCAACTTTTTCTTATTTAGATCAATTAAGTATCATTCCTAAATATCAATATAAAGGTATTGTATCTCAAGAATTAAATAAAATTCTTGAAAAAATAATCAACCGATAATCTCATTTATTGTTCATACACCATTAGCAAACATAGCATCAGAAAAATTGCATAAATATATTAATTTTAAATTCATCGGGACTGCTGATGGAAATTATAAGGGTAAATTTTTTAAATTGAATCTTTTCAAAAGATAAAATAAGGTTTTTTTAATCTTTGATATATGATAAAATTAAATCTCGAGTGATTTTAGGATCTGCTTGACCCTTAGTCTTTTTCATACACTTTCCTATTAACGATTCTAATGCTCTCGGATTTCCTTTATAATCTTTAACAATATCTTGATTCTCATCTATAACCTCCTTTACAATTTTAGAAAGAATTTCTTTATCAGCAATACGTAGTTTTCCAGTTTTTTTTATAATATCTTTTATTGGTAGACCTTTCATCATATCATCTACAAAAGTTTTAGCGATTTTACCCGTGATTTTACCTTCTTTAATAAAATGAATTATATCTTTGACTTGTATAGGTTTTAATTTGGTATCTTTAATATTCTTATTATTATCATTAAGCCATCGAGATATATCTCCCATTAACCAATTACAGAATAGTTTATATTCTTTAGAACCATAGGAATTATCCAATTTTATCCCTTCTTCGAAAAAATCAGCAATATTTTTATCAAGGACTAATATCTCAGAATCAAATTCGGATAATTCATATTGCTTTTGAAATCTTTTCATACGAGCATTTGGCATTTCTGGTAGTTCATCCTTTATCCTCTCTATAAAAGGTCCCTCGATGTTTATTGGAACTAAGTCTTGTTCAGGAAAATAACGATAATCTTTTTCAAATTCCTTTGTTCTCAGTCCAATTGTGATTCTTCTTTTATCATCCCAATGACGAGTCTCTTGTATTAATTCTTGCTCTCTTTTAATTAGATTTCGTTGTCTTTGTATCTCCCAATTTAATGCACGCTCCACTTCTTTAAAACTATTAATATTTTTAACTTCTGATCGTGGATGTCCTTTAATCGAAATATTAGCATCTACTCTTACTGATCCCTCTAATTCCAAATCAGCAATTCCTGTATATTGTACAATTGATTTTAATTGATTTAAAAATTCTCTTGCTTCTGCTGGAGAATTTATAACAGGTTCAGAAACAATTTCTATTAAAGTTATTCCAGATCGATTATAATCAACAAGAGTATAGGGAGAACTCGCAATACTTCCTTTATGTACCAATCTTGCAGGATCCTCTTCAAGATGTATTCTATTTAAAGAAAGTTCTTTTCTTTTTCCATCTATTCTTATAAGTATTTTGCCCCCATCCCCAAAAGCTTTTCCCCCAGCTTTATTATATTGACTAATTTGAAATCCTTTTGGTAGATCTGGATAGAAATAGTTCTTTCTAAAAAACCAGAACTCATCATTAATTTTACAATTTAATGCAAGGGCAAGCCTAATACCAAATTCTATAGCTTTTTGATTTATTACAGGAAGAGATCCAGGTAAACCTAAACAAATTGGACAAACAAGGGTATTTTGTTCTTTACCACGATAATCACTATTACAACTACAAAATAATTTTGTTTTTAGATTTGTTAATTGAATATGAACCTCAAGGCCAATAACTATATCTGTTGCAGACATAAAATCTAATTGAAAATATAATATAAGTATAAATTTAAAATTACGTGATTATTCTAATTGGTTTTAAAATATATTTTTTATGATTATCTAATTGATTTTACTTTTTTGACGAATAGATATTCATAGTCATGAATATTTTAAAAAATATAACTTTAAATTAATGATTGTAATTTAATTTACTATTGATTAATATTTGAAATTATAATTTTCTTTAAAGTCCAAAAATATTATTAGAATAATTTGATTTCTAATTAAGAATAATGAAAAAAATTTTTAATATTAAATCTAAATCACTTTAAATGATAATTTTGAATGGAGAATTTATTTTTATTCGACTTTATGATGTTGGTCAATATATCGATATTCAAAAAGTAGAGGGTACCATTCAAGGAAAGAGAGATAAGAATATTATTAAAACAAAAGACACTCCAGATTATATTGATATACCTGAAAGAATAATACTTGAAAAAGTTGATCAAATAAACTCAAAAGCAAAGAATATTAAATTCTATAAACTTGAGATGAAACTTTATAGAGATGGTGTGATCTCAATTATTTTAAGATTAATATTAGAGAATTACCCATTAAATGAATTTCATAATATCCGAAATGTAATTTTTTCTACTATTGAAGGAGATAAATCATTAAATCAAGTAATTTCGTTATATTTTAATAATATTATATCTAAAATTGAGAATTTTACAAAAAAAACACCATACATATTCGAACCACCTGAATCTGAACAATATACAATATTTTGTATTCATGATGAAATGAATATACCTGAAAACTTTATTAAACAAAATTCAGAGTACCTAGCAAAATTATTAATGGGAGAAAATCCGAATCTAAATTTACATGAAAGTCAGATCAATAATACTTTTAAAAATCCATTTTCTTTTTTACAGAGTGATCTAATTATATTTGATAATGAGAGATGTTTAATTTTAGATTCTAAAAAAGATTATGAAGATATTTTATTAATAATTGAATTAATTAAATTTCAATTCTTAGAATTACGTACTCTTGACCGATTTCTAGATGATCAACTTGAGAAGGCTGAATATGATATAAGGGAACTTTTTATCAAAAGCAAATTTTATGATAGAAATATTAATAAAAGACTTGGATATTTATTTAGACTACGCTATGATATGATATTCATTTGGGAAAAGATAATAAATGTATCAAAAATCATAGGAGATTTTTTTCTTGCTCAAGTATACAAACATTTAAGTGATTTATTTCAAATAGATGAATGGAGGAATAGTATACAACACCGTCTTAAAATATTAGATGATATTTATTCGACAGCAAAATCTAATAAATATGAAAGAAGTCTTGTAATATTAGAGTTATTGATTGTAATTTTATTCATAATGGAATTTATAGTGGTCTTATTAGAATTTTTAATTCCTTTATCTTAATAATAACGAATATCAAATTTCATTAAAGTACTAGCTGGTCTATTACTTCTTAAAATAAACTAAATATTAAAATCTAATAAGCATTAAAATTTAATTATAATTTCTGATAAAAGATTGTAATATAGTTAATTTAGAAGAGATGATAATTTTAATCATTATTTTTAATTTTTAATATAAATCTTTTTATATTTATAAGAATAGTTCATTAATTTGAGTATACACGTATCAGTTAAAAGAAAGAGTCTATTTCGACTATATGTTATAATTTGGATGGTTATCACTATATTTTCTATTTTAATACAATTTTCATTATCAGAATTAACACCTGATTTATTTTTATGGGAAGAATCACCAGGTTGGAAACTTTACTTGTCAATTTATAATTTTGTATTGATATTTATTATTTTATATGTTTTAATATTGAATGACAAAGAGATTTTAAAGTTTTTAGTAAAAATATTAATATTTTTCTCGTTAGTAATAGGTGGATTTAATCTTATATCTATGATTATTATTGGTCATTTAGCAGTATATAATATAATAATGGTTTTTATCCATTTTATAGCAATGATATTAGGTATTTATTTTTTTTATCTTGTAAAAAAAAAAATCATCTTAAATACATATATAGTAATTTAATTAAATATTATAATATTTGAATTACAATTTCCCTATGATTTGATACAGTTCCTTGGCAAATTCTGGTTGATATTTCATTATTATTTCTGGATTTTCAGTTAGAATCCTAAATCTAACAGTTATTCTCATTCCAAAATCAAAGATATGGTATACTGGTTTTATTCCAAAAATATCTTGATATTTTTCAATCAATTTATCTGTTTCTTCTAACTTTTTATGGAATTCTTTATAATTATATTGCATCGTAAATATGAAATTATGTATTTTTTTAGATTTCTTCTTTTTAATAATTGATTGATATAAATCATGAAATATGTTTTCTTGATTTTGAGAAGATTCAATCTCAATATTTTGAAGTTTCTTTTTGAATTCATCGAATTTCTTGACTTTCTCGTATTTTAAAGAATAATTTATAATACTTGATGTTAGTATTTCAGTATTAGATTTTTCTATTATGATATTATCAAATGTTTCAATAGTTAATTTAGTTAAATTTATTTTTCTGATAATTCCTACATTATTTCTAATTTTTATGATATCTCCTATTTCAAATGAATGGATTATTATTAATGCAATTCCAGAAATTAAATTTGAAAAAATACCACTTGAAGCAAATGCAATAGCAGTACTAACCGAAGTTGAGAGAATTGCTTTATATGTTGGATCAATTTGATCCATAATTGGAAATCCTGAAAAGATTAGAAATATAAGAAAGATAACTGAAATAATTTTAAGAATAAATATAGAAGTAATTCGAATCTTAGCACTTAATTTTTGAATTCTTTCTAAAACGAAAGAAATTAACCAATTTATAAATATAACAATAAGGAATATAATACCTATATATATACCTGCTTCTAAATCAGTTGGAAATAAAGAATTAAATAACACCATTTTTTTCAAGTTCCTCTATTGAATTATATTCACTACCAAGTAATATTTCTTCAGGGATTAAATGATAAAGTATATCCTTCATAAATTTATTTTTATAGACTACTATTAATTCAGAATTTCTTGCTAAAATCTGGAGCGAAATAGAAACACGATCTTTTAGAGTTTTATTAATATAATAATATGGACTTATCCCCAATATTTTTTCATATTTTTTAAAAACTGGTTCCAGACGATTATCAATATCATTAGGATTTACATTAAAAGGAACCTCAACAATCATTAAATATCTTGTAAACATTCCTTCTTTAGTAACAATTTGTTTGATTTTTTTCGTATATTTTACAAAACTTTTTTCTTTTTCTTCTATAGCTTCTCCATTTTCTATATTTGATAATGTAGAAAGACTTTGAGTAAATTTTTTTATTGAAGAATTATACACGTTTGTATTAGGAATGTAAGTCTCTATTCCCATAAAATTTTTTATTTTTGTATAGTTTAGAGTAATTTCTGATACAATTCCCTGTACATCATTAGTTTCAATTAAATCTCCGACTTTAATTGTATTTGATAATAATATCATAATACCTGAAGCAATATTATTAATTCTATCCCTAAAAGTTAAGGAAATAGCAAGAATTAAGAAAGATACAATAGCAATTCCATATTCAGGAGATAGAACAAAAATTAAAACAAATAAGAATCCTATCCAAATAATATTAATAATTAAAGTTATTATAAATCGTAAGATTTTCGCCTTTAAAACGAAATTAGTTAATCTAATTAGTAGTGTTCTACCTATATAAACAAAAACATTTATAATAATGGTATCTACTAATAACCTATTTAGATTAAAATGTATTAGGATTTCTTCATAATAGATTATTATTAAAATACCAATTATTAAAAAGAAAAATGCAATTACTATTTGATATATTTTTTTCAAAATATCTCTCTTTTTAAGTTATTATATTTAAATTAAATATAACAAATGAAAAATAAATTTAAAAAGATTTTTCTTTTATTATATTAAATTATGATTTATAATTAATTTTAAATATAAAGATATTACATTTTAATTTAATTATATTCTCTGTAAAAAACATAGAATAATCTATTTTTGATAATAATGAAATATAGATATGTTAAGAAGAAAAGAAAGACAAAAAATAAGAAATTAAAAGATATAGGTTTACCTCCAGGAACTCTAGTTGTTACAGCTGAAAAAAAAATGGAACAACCTAAAATAAAAATAATAGATTATGAAAAAGAGAATTATAATATTGAAGAAACAACAAAAATAGATAGAAATTTATCAATCATACAAGAATCTAATATAAGATGGATAATAATAGATGGAATAACAGAAATTGAAGTAATCGAAGAAATTGGAAATCAATTCAAACTTCATCCATTAGTTTTAGAGGATATATTAAATACAAATCAAATGCCAAAATTTGAGGATTATACCGACTATATATTTATTGTCTTAAAAAAATTATTATGGAGAAAAGATAAACTTGATTTTGATACAGAACAAATTTGCTTAGTATTAGGTACTAATTATGTACTAACTTTTAGAGAACAGGAATCGGATATATTTGATCCTATTTTAGAAAGAATAAGATTATCAAAAGGTCGAGTTAGAACAATGGGTGCTGATTATTTGGCATATGCTTTAATTGATATAATACTTGATAATTATTTTGTTTTACAAGAAATTCTTGGGGAAATAATAGAGGAAATAGAAGATAAACTTATTATTGAACCAAAATTAGATATTTTACATTCAATATATACTTTGAAAAGAAGTGTTATAGATCTTAGAAAATCAATATGGCCTATGCGTGAAGTGATAAATAAACTCCAACGTGAAGAATCAACTTTAATATCTGATAAAATGCAGTTTTATTTAAGAGATATTTATGATCATATTTTTAGAATAGATGATTCTTTTCAAAATTCCAGAGATATTATATCAGGGATGCTGGATCTATATCTTTCAAGTGTAAGTAATAAAATGAATGATATAATGAAAGTTCTCACGATAATATCGACTATTTTCATACCGTTATCATTTTTAGCAGGTTTTTATGGTATGAACTTCATTCACATGCCAGAAATAACCTCTCCATTGGGTTACCCCTTTTTAATAATAGCTATGATTTTAATAAGCATTCTGATGATCATTTATTTTAAAAAAAAAAATTGGATTTAAAATATATTATTTTGGACCAAGAATACCAAGAATGATCTTTGTAATACCGTTTAAAATTAAAGTGAGTGCAATCATCACAATTATAACGGGATCACCAAGATCAGGAATTACAATTACTAATATAGAAAGAACAATAAGTAAAAGTCCTATTACAATTAAATATATTTTAAACCATTTATCATATTCTTTAGCTTGAATTCCCAATATTATCCTTGCCAATCCAATAATCAAAATCCCAATAGCCAATAGTATATACCATAGGTCAAGAGCAGTTTCAGGATCAGAAATAATTAATAACATTGCTACAAAAGAAATAATCACGGCAATAGCTCCTGAAAGAAATCGAGCGATTACTTTTATATTTTTTAAGTTTTCATCAGAGGAAGCATTTAATACACGAGCTATTCCAATAATCATTAGAGCCACAGAAAGAAGGAATGCTAACGAATTTATTGTAGCTTCTGGATACATTATTGCTAAAATTGAGAAAGCAATCAATAATAAACCAATTAAAAGATTTGAGGTTTTATATCTTCTAATAAAAGCTTTTTCATCCATTTTTTTTTACCTTATATAGATTTTTATCAAATTTAATTAGATTAATTCGAATTAAAGGTTTATGATTATAAAACAAATATATTATATAACGAATTTATTAAATCAAAGATTATAATTCTAATTTGTAAATTCTAATTTTATCAAACCATATTTCTTTAAATGCTCACTTTTCGTAAATTTTTGAATCATATCTTCTTTAAGATCTATTTTTTCTTTAATTCGACGTCTTTTACGATGAATTGATAAGCCATATACATCTTCGGCAGCTTCCATAACCATTTCAGAGAGAGTTGGATGACTATGTATCGTATTTGTAATTTCATTTATTTTTAGTTTATTTTTCATTGCAAGAGCAATTTCAGCTATCAATTCTGAAGCAGCCACCCCAATACATGAGGCACCTAAAATATCATCTGTCTCTTCATCAACAATTATCATTAAGAAACCTTCTTCTTCACCCATACATTTAGCTTTACCAAGCCCAGCATATCCAAATCTCCCTGTTCTTATTTTAATATTTCTATCTTCGAGAAATTTAGATTTGTATCCTACAGATCCAATTTCTAATGCGGTAAAAATCGAAGCAGGAACAACAAAATAATCGGTTTCAACATGAAAAGTATCAAAACCTCCAATATCAGTTAAAACATTAAAAACTGCAATATCTCCTTCATAAGATGCAACATGAGCTAACATAACACCTCCAGTTACATCTCCTATCGCATAAATTCCTTTTTCATCTGTTTCTAAACTATTTGGATTAACAACAATTCTTTCTTGAATTGTTTTAATATTTACATTCTCTAATCCTAATCCCTGTATATTAGCTTTACGACCAACAGACACAATACATAAGTCTGCTTCATACATATTTTTCTCTGTTTCTTGTCTTTTCTCTGATTTAATATCAGCCTTATGAGCATATGCTTTTACTCTTGAATCAATTGTCTCAATTTTATCAATTTGTTGATTTTCATATATTTTAACTCCCATTAAATTAAACTTTTTTTTTAGTTCCTTTATAATTAAGGTTTCTTCTATTGCCAAGATCGAAGGTAAATATTCTAAGATAGTTACTTCTGATCCAAATCTTCTAAAGATATTAGCAAACTCACACCCAATAACTCCCCCACCAATAATTAAAAGTGATTTTGGAATAGTCTTGAAATTAAAATCTAATACATCATCACTCGTTAAAATATGTTTATGATCAATATTAAAAGAAGGATTTATTGTACACTTTGAACCCGTAGCTAATATTATCCTTTTAGCTCTAATTTCTGTAATTTCTTTACCTTCTATTTTAATAAAAAAACCAGATTCAATCGATCCTTCAACAATACTTCCAAATCCATAAAATAAATCAATTTTTCTTTGTTTTATTAAAAGTTCTATACCTGATATTAATTCATTTACAATTTTATTTTTTCTTTCTACAGCATTACCGAAATTAGGTTTTATTTCCCCTATAATATCAATTCCAAAATTTTTAGCATTTTTTTCTATATCCTCCATTAGTTTTGCTGAACTATAAAATGCTTTTGTTGGTATGCATCCTCGGTTTAAACAAGTTCCACCTACTTTTTCTGTTTCAATTAATGCAACTTTAGCATCATATTGAGCAGCACGAATCGCCGCATGATATCCCCCTGGACCTGCTCCAATTATAGCTATATCATATATTTTTTTATTCATTTTTAAACTTTTAATAATATTTTTTATAAATTAAATTTAAAATAAAGATATTAATAATGTAAATATAAATGTTGCTATTCCTCCTAATATAAAAACCAACCATAGAGGAAATAATGGCTTATTTTTATAATCTTTATATAAACTATAAATAAATAACATAAAATAAATTAAAAATAAAAGACCAAAAGAAATAAATAAAAATTTATATTGTTCTATTTTCTTCCCCTCCATTTAATTATTTTTACTTAGCTTTTATGAAATTATTATACTGGTTGAATTTTTTCTCGTTCAGATAATTTTCTTGATAATTCTCCTTTCTGTTCTGCTAATTTTTTCTGTAATTTAACTATTTCATCCTCTTTCTCATTGAGATTTTTATTAGCTTTCATTAGTTCTTTTTCCCTAGTTTTGATTATTTTATCACATTTTTCAATTTTCTCTCTTGGAGCTGAGCTTTTTATGATTTTTATATTGTTGAATTGATCTTTAGATAATTTTTGTCTTTCTTTCGCAATATCTATTTTTTTATTGACTATTTCTTCCTTTTGTTCTGCAATCTCGGTCTCAGTATTTGCTATTTTTTTATTAATTTGGGAGATTAATGTATCAATTATTGCCACTTTTTCATTATATTTTGATTTCATTTTTTCCCGATTTAATGATTCTTCAGAAAAATCTAATATAATTCCAATTTTTTTCTTATTTTCTACTAAAGCATCCATTTTTTGAGCTAATTCTTTTCTAAGTTTAGATAATTCTAATTCTTTCTTAATTAAATTTTCACTTGCTTTTGCTTTCTTAATACTTAATTTTACGATCTTCATTTCTTCCTTTGCATGTTCTAATTCATTTTGAGATATTGCTAAATTATTATTTGCTTTTTTTTCTATTATTTCTACTTCTTCCATAATTTTTCACTTCCTTTTTGATTATTTTATATGAATTTTTTTCTTCTCTTTTTTAGATATTTCCTTTTTAGGGATATTTATCGTTAAAACACCATTTTCTAATATAGCATCCATATTCTCCTCATCCATATTTTCTGGTAATTTAAAACATCTATAATATTTTGAAGAACGATATTCTCTTCTAACTAATTCTCCTTCCTTTCCTTCTTGTTTTTTCTCTTTAGTTTCACCTTTAATTTCCAAATTATCATCTAATAAAGAAATTTCTATATCTCCTTTATTTAAACCTGGTAATTCTGTAGTTATTTTAAAATTAATATCATCTTCAATGATATTTGCTAATGGTGTTCTAAATATTGGTTCTTTATTAATCTCAAGTATAGATAATGTAGGTGATATACTTCTATTGCAGGGATAGTACCATTCATTGAAAAAATTTCTTTTTAGATCATTAAAAATTTGGTCCATACTTTGAAATAATGAAGTTGGATTTTTTCGTCTAAGGATTAATTCTCTTCTTTCTTTTATATCTTCATTGTCTTTATTCATATTCCTTTTTTTTACTTCAATTTTCTTATCACTCATTTTTTCTTCACCTTTTATTTTTTTTATATTAATTATAATTGATATTGATCAATGCATTATATATAAATGTTTTCATATGAAAACAATGATATAGATCGATAGATTTAAAAACATCAGAAACTAATCATTATATATATATATAATTTAGGTTTTTAAAGTGGATTATTATCGGAGAAGAAAAATCTAAAAATAGAAGTAATTTTTTAGGATTTAGGTTGTCAGAAAAAATATTACATAAATTAGATCTGATTGCTCAACAAGAAAATAAAACACGAGGCACAATTGCTAAAGATGCTGTGAGACAATGGATAAACTTAAAACAATATGAATCAACAAATGAAATGATAACAATTCCAAAAAGATTTCTTCTTAATTTGCTTGAATCTCCTAATGAAGAAACTCTGGAAAAAATTTCAGAAAATATGGCTAATCTATTATCTGATTTTATAAAATATATTTTTAATAAACCTTTAAACAATAGGATCTTAAAAGAATATTCATCTTTTATATCTTATTTCTTTGGGAAAAAAGGACTAAAATGGTTTAATAATTTAGATGTGAGAGTTAAAAATGATCTTTTTATTTTCAGAGGTTTACATGATTTAGGTGAAAAATTCTCAATTTTTTTTCTGGCTTTCTTCAAAAAGTTATTATCAGAACATTTTGATTTCGACTTTATTGCTAAAATTGAAGAATCAAGTCCATTTTTAATAAACCTTGAATTTAAATATAAAAATATATGAAAAAGAATTTATTCATTTACGTTGAAAAGCTCTTTATTTATTAATTAATTTTGTTTTGGAAAAAAATCTTTAATTTTTTAGCAATATCATATATGAAATCAAGTTTTTCTTCAAGAAAATCTCTATCTTTAAGATAAAATATTTCAATATCTAAGATTTTATCTTCAATTTTAATATGCGTAGCTATTTTCCATTTTGTCTCTTTAAAGTTTTTTGAATTCCATTGATTATTATTATAAATAATTCTAATACAACCAATATTGGGATATCTTAAAGCAGATATAATTATTTCTAGACATTCATTTAAAAGATCACTTATAGAAATTTTCTTTTTTTCAAACAATGTTGATATTTTATATAATGCTTTTAATTCCTTAATTCGTTCATTCAATCTAAATTCTAATTGCTTCCTTTTGGATATATCTCTAATAATCAATTGAGTCAATTCCTGTTCACCAAAACATAATTTATTAGCATTAATTTCTACAGGAATTGCTCTATTATTTAAATTTAATATTTCTAATTCGATTAAATCTATATTATCATCCAAGATTAATTTGTCAATTTTATTTTTGAATCTTTGATAATCTTGAATAGATAGAAGAGTGCGAATATTAGATATATTAGGTAAAGTTTCATCTAATTTTATAATTTTTTTGGTATAATTATTATAATCTACTATGGTTCCAGTTTGTAAATTAAATATAATTATTGCATCTCTAGCACTCTCAAATAGGGTTTTATATTTAATTTCTGATTCATTAAGTGCTTTAATTCCTGTTCTAATAGATTTGGAAAATGTATAAAAAACCTTTTTTAATTCCTCCATTTTTTTATTATTTCCATGAAATTTATCTGTATAAAATGCATAATATAAATTTTCGATTTTTAAAAAAATATTTACAAATTCTTCTAAAGATTTTTGTAATATAGATTCATCAATTTTATTCTCTCTATTAAGAATTAAAGATATTTGAAGAAATTCTTTTTTTCCTCTTGCATACTCACTTTGTATTTGAAAAGTTATATTTGCAGTTTTATAATTTTCAAATGAGTGAATAAAAAATCCTTCATCATGAATATCCATCAATGATGAGAATTTCTGAATAATTTTATCTTCTAAACTTTTAGGATATTTTAATAAAACAGTTGGTCCAAGTACTTGGTCGAATCTGCAAAGAATTAAACCTTTCAAAAAAAATATAACTTCCTCATATTTTATAAAATAAATATATGAATATTATTATAAAATTTTCCAAATTTTCAATATATTTCGATGATAGGATAAATATGGATAAATAATTTCAATTTCTACAAATATAAATGAATAATTCAATTAATTAAATCTGAATTTCGTAGTGGATAAAATAGTTATCAAATAATAAGGAGTGTTATAAAAATTGGGATATTTTTAAACATTTAAAAGTGCTTAATAGAGATATAATTGATATATACTTATTTTTAATGAATTTAAAAAATATTTTTTTTAACTAGTATATAGTTTTTTTATATTCTTAAGGCTGTTCTTCAATCTTATTTTTCAAAATATCTATTCTTTTCTTTCTATTTGTAATTTCTTGATCTAAATGATTACATTCTTTTTCAAGGGATTCACATGCTTTATCGTAGGAAATCTTTAAATCATCTTTACTTTCAATATTGAGGTTTTTTTCAAAATCAACCTTGATATTTTCTAATTCCTTCTTTTTTAGATCTAAAGTTTTTTTTAATTCTTTAATCTCATTTTCTTCTGAGATTATATCTTGGAGAATCAACTCTTTTGCATCCATGTCAATTAATTCTTCAATTTTAGTGAGGTATCTCTGAATTGATCTTATTTTTAACTCTTTTGAATCTTCATTTTTGAAAAAGAGTGCAATATTGCTATCTTCTCCAAGTTTAAGAATAATAACAGAAATATCTTCTGTTTCAAATATTAATTTGATATAGTCTTTAGATTCAAAATTACAGATTTCATAGACTTTTCGAAGTTGGTTTAAGGATTCTGCCATATGTTCTCCTAATTTGGGAATATTTATCTCCTGTTTAAAGGTTGTCTGAAAAATAATTCCATTGTTATAAAACATTATAATATCCGTTATTTCAGGTAATGCTACTTTAATCCTTTCAATACTTTTAAAAACCATTTGTTGTCATCTAATTATATAATTTCTGATTGATGATACTAATTTAATTATAAATATTTGGATCTTTTTGGGTCCTAATTTGATAATAAAAATTATAGTAATAATGGATAAGATAATACTAAAGATTAAAAATAATCCTATAATTAATTTAAAAACTAAAGTGAAATAAATTGTTATTATCATTAATTGGTATATTGTAGTTATAAAACCTAATTTTAAAAATTGTTTAATTGACATTGGTCTCTTATTTTGTTCAGCAATATTGACCACAAGAATATTATCTCCTAAGGGGGTTAGATTATCGCCCCAATTAGCGCCTATTGAAAGACTATAATAGAGTTGTTTTTTAATGATATCTGAACTAATTCCAGATATATCTATATCTGCAATTACAGGAATAAGAACTTTAGTAATTGGAATATTGTCTATTGAACTACTTAAAAAAGCTGAAATCCATAAAACAAGAATTAACAGAAGATATGTATCACCTCCTCCAACATTTGAAATGAAATCTCCAATTATATTCAATACACCTAATAATTGAAGAGCCCCGGCAATTATAAAAACCCCTATTAAATATAAAATTAGTTCTATATCAATCTTTGAAATTATTTCTTTTGGATCTAACCTACTTAATATAATTAAAATAATACCAATTGTTAAAGCAATAATATCTGGAGATAATAAGGTGCTTGGTATTAAAATAAAAAATATGAATAATGATAATAATCCAACCATGGATAAGTATAATAGTCTTTTACTTTGCACCACATTCCATACATTATATTCTTTTAATACATTCGAGCCAACTTCAGGAATAGTTAAATGCTTTCTATATAATAATATAAAAAATACTAAAGTAAAAAGAAAAACAATTGTAGAAAGTATTCCTACATTCACCAAAAATTCCAAGAAACTTATTTTCGCATAAGTAGTAATTAAAATATTTGGAATAGAGGAAATAGAAAAAAGAGTTCCTCCTATATTAACTAATATTGCTTGTGTAAGAATATATGGTGTTGGATTTGTATTTAAAATTCTTGAAATTGTTATTGTAAGTGGTATTAAGATAATAACAGTTAAAATATTATTAAGGATCGCAGAAATTAAAACAGTTACACAACATAGAATTATCATCAATTTAATTGGTTTAGCTTTTGATAATTTTATCAAATATATTGCAATAAACTGAAATAATCCTGCTTCATTTGAAATTTGGACAATTATCATCATACTTATTATTAGTATAAGCGAATGTAGGTTTACAAAATCTTCTGCTTCAGTACTAAACATCAAATCAACAATAATAGAAAATTCCTCTTGTTCTATAAAAATTAAGACAAAATATGCAACGAGAGCCCCCATTAAAGCAGCGACAGCTCTATTTAATTTTTCTGTTAATATTAGTAAAATAACAAGAATAAAACAAAGTAATAAAATAATATTACTGATTAATATAATAAATCCCCATTATCAACTTAATTTATAATTATGTATGAAATTTTCATAAGATTTTAAGTTTACATTTTTAAAAATTTAATTTTATAAGGTGGATGTTTTTAATTAATATCCCGCTTTTTCTAAAAAATAATCATCTGAGACCCATACTATAATTTAAAACCGTAATATTTAAATATGAAATTTTCTTTTGTAAAATTGTGGATGTAAACTTATTGTTTACAGTGAAAAATTAGATATATAAAAAACAATAATAATAAAGAGGTGGATTAAATGTCCGAAGATAATAAGATTGAAGTTAAAAAAGAAACTACACAAAATAAGAATAAGGAAGAATCCAAAACTCATGAATTAAGTGTGAGACGTGAACATCCATTTTCTTTATTTCAGGAAATGGATCGTTTCTTTGATGATTTAAGTAGAAATTTCTTCAATGATTGGTATTGGCCTTTTGGTGGACGAAGAAAACCTGGATTATCTATAGTATTTAGTGATAATGAACCTATTTTTAGGACCCCATTAGCAAATATTAAAGCAGATGATAACTTTTTCAATATTACAGCAGAATTACCGGGATTAGAGAAAGGAGATCTTGAAATAACCATCCAAGATGGTAATTTAGAAATTAAAGGCGAAGTAAAAGAAGAAAGTAAGGAAGAGAAAGATGGACAATTAATAAGAAGAGAATATCACTCCTCTAAATACTACAGATGCTTTAATTTACCTGAGAATATTAATGAGGATAAAATAGAAGCAAAACTAGATAAAGGTTTACTTACAGTTAAAATACCTAAGATCGAACCATCCATGCCAGAAAAGAAAAAGATTGATATTAAATAATTATCAGAGATATATAAATAGAATTTTTCTTTTTCTTATTTTTCAATTTTTTTTATTTTTTTTAATTTAAACTAAATAGAGTTAGATTTGATTTATAATAATTATTAATAATTTTCTAAAAATTCATTATAATTTTTAGTTGGTTTTCCATTATAATAAGGATTTTTTCCGGTCTTTTTATGATAGTCATTATTGATTTTTTTTTTCCATTTTTTAAATGCTTGAGTTTCTGAACCTCCCCATACTGCTTTTTTATTCTTCAATTTCTCATATATTTGCTTTTCAGTCTCGATATCGTTTTTAATTATAATTCTTTTTACTTTCCCTTTCAACATATTAGTTAAAAATATTTCATAATTTTTAGTTGGATTTCCATTATAATAAGGATTTTTTCCGTTCTTTTTATGATAGTCATTATTGATTTTTTTTTTCCATTTTTTAAATGCTTGAGTTTCTGAACCTCCCCATACTGCTTTTTTATTCTTCAATTTCTCATATATTTGCTTTTCAGTCTCGATATCGTTTTTAATTATAATTCTTTTTACTTTCCCTTTCAACATATTAGTTAAAAATATTTCATAATTTTTAGTTGGATTTCCATTATAATAAGGATTTTTTCCGTTCTTTTTATGATAGTCATTATTGATTTTTTTTTTCCATTTTTTAAATGCTTGAGTTTCTGAACCTCCCCATACTGCTTTTTTATTCTTTAATTTCTCATATATTTGCTTTTCAATCTCGGTATAGTGTTTGGTTATAGATTCATTGTTATTTTTTAAAGATTTAGAATTGGATATTTTATTAAAAAGGTCAACAAATTCTTTAGGACTTAGGACTTGACCGACTGAATTTGTAAAATAGGGAGGATTTATACTATCAACTTCTATTGAGAAATCAAAGGTACCAGCATACTCTAGATCAGGACCCATAAATTTTGCAATTAAAATTATAATTTCTTTTTCTGTAGATAGATTCAGATGATTATTGATAAATTCATCAGATTGGTATAATGAGATAATTTTAAAATCATCTATTTTATCCAAGATCTTTAACTGATTAATATCTGTAAATTTCTTACTAAATTCATTCTTAATACTACTATTAATCCTAATATCTAAACCTACTAATTCATATCCTGAATTTTTGTTTATTGTTTTTTGAATTATCTTTTTTATAAATCTCTTAATCAAGCTCCATTTTGATTTATGAGCGATGGCAAATATTTCCTTAGTATCAATTTTTTCCAACACCAAAAACCTCCCTAAATGAAGAATTTGATTTAATAATAAATAAATGATTTTTTATAGGGTTTAATTATGTCTTGGTTTAAAATCAAATCCAATTTATCTTCAAAAAAATATATAAAATTTCATTCTATTAAATTTAAGCATTTAAAATAGAAATTCTTGAATTGGTTAAATGAAGAGTGAGAATATAATTACAATTTTTTCTTATAATCAAAAGAAATAAAAGATTAAAATTAAAATATACAAAAGATCTATTTTAAAATCGTTTAATTAGTTTTTACTTTTAATTTCTGGAATTTTTCTGTAAATATTTAATTTTTGTTCAAGTAAATAACCTATATTCAATATTATTTTTTCATTAAAATAGTTTCCAATGATCTGAAATCCAATAGGTAGATTCTTCCCATCAAATCCACACGGGATAGATAATGCAGGTAATCCAGCTAAATTAACAGGACATGTTAATATATCCATTAAATACATCTGTAAAGGATCGTTAATGAGTTCTCCTATTTTAAAAGCAGTTGTGGGCATTGTAGGACACACAATTGCATCACACTTATCAAAAGCATTTTTAAAATCCTGTTTTATTAATGTACGTACTTTCAGAGCTTTAATATAAAACATATCATAATATCCAGCTGATAAAGTATATGTACCTAAAATTATTCTTCTTCTAACTTCTTCTCCAAATTTTTTGCCTCTTGTTCTACTAAAGATTTCAAAGACATCTCCATCATTTTTATCATCCATTCTCCCATATCTTAATCCATCAAACCTAGCTAAATTTGAACTTGCCTCACTCATAGCTATTAAATAATAAGTTGGTATACTATATTCTAAATGGGGAAATGATACTTCTTGTATAGTGGCTCCTTGTTTTTCTAATGTATTAATAGCATCATTTACTTTAATTTTTACAGATTGGTCTATTCCTTCTCCAAAAAACTCTTTAGGAACACCTAAAGTCTTATCTTTAATAGAATTATCTAAATATTCTGTGTATTTGTCAATATTTATATTAACTGTGGTTGAATCTAATGGATCATGACCTGCTATTATCTCAAGAAGGAATGCTGTATCCTTAACACATCTGGCTATGGGGCCAATTACATCTAAAGAATTAGCATAAGAAACTAAACCATATCGGGATACTCTCCCATAGGTTGGTTTTAATCCTACAACACCACAATATGATGCAGGGCATCTAATACTTCCTCCAGTATCAGTCCCCAAAGAAAGGGATACTTGTCCTGAAGCAACACTTGATGCAGCACCACCACTAGAACCTCCTGGAACACACTCCAAATTCCATGGATTATAAGTGGGCCCATAACTACTATTTTCTGTTGAACTCCCCATTGCGAATTCATCCATGTTTGTTCTACCAATACAGATTCCACTTTCTTTTTCAAGGAGCTTTTCTGATACTGTAGCATGGTAAGGGGGTTTATAATTTTCAAGAATTTTTGAACCACATGTTGTTAGACTATTTTTTACGCATATTACATCTTTAATAGCAATTGGTAATCCATATAACCTACCTAATTGTTGTCCTTTGTTTAACTTCTCATCTAATACTTTTGCTTTTTTTATCGCATCTTCAAATGATAAATTGACAAATGAATGGACTAATTGTTCGGTTTCTTCTATTTTATCAATAGTTTGTTGAATAATTTCAACGATACTTATTTTTTTATGTCTAATTTTCTCAATAAGTTCATATGCCATTGAATCTAAGATTTTCACTGTTCCCTATCAACCAAATAATTAATTTAATTTTTTTTCAATTATTTGTCTAAAATTTTTAAAAATCTATAAAATTTTGTAAAATCCAAAATCTTAATCTGAATTTGTTTATATTTCTTAAGAATTTTTAGGAATAGATTATTATAATACATATCAAAATAATGATAAAAATAGTTAATTAATTTAAGAATGTAAAAAATTATTGTTTCATTAAACACATAGGTTATAAATTTGAATAATAAAATTTTAGTATATATATATTAGTAATTCTTGAAATATTCCTCATTATTCTCGGAATTCTAGCATGGTTTTTATTTTATATACCATGGATTTCAGATTTAGCCCTTTTTATACTTCTAGGAATGATTTTGATTTTTGTAGTATTGAAATTAAAAAAGGAAGGTTCTTAAAAGGTTAGATTTTTATTTTTTATCCCTTCATTCATATTTTTTTCCAACTTTTTAGTGGTTTTAAGTAGATATTTTGAAAAGATATTCATATATAAACATTCTCTAGGATCCATCTCAGGTTTCATTTGAGGATTTTCTGTAAATTTTACATTTGCTCCTCTTATTATTACAATTGGTGTTTGTTGATTTCCTTCATTTAATAAAAATTGAGCAGCACTTGCTAGATCATCAGCTATAGCTCTCATTGTAATTTCTAAAGGCCTATTAAATAAGTCTGGTTGTCCTCTTAAATCTTCTATTGGTTCAAATCCTGCTGTAGTTATGGCAATACCAATAGTCCCTTTTCTAAGAGGTTGAACTCGTGAATCTGTTATGATTATTCCAAATTTATTAATATTAAAAGATTTTTTTAATTTTTTATAATAATCCAGTACTGTTCTTTTAAGATTTTTAGGAAGAAGTACTACATTTCCTTTTCCTGCATTAGATTGATCAATACCAGAATTAGCAATAAGAAAATCGTTTACTTTTGTTAATATGACATGTTTCATTCCTCCCAAAATCATTTTTGCTTCTCGTAGGATTAATTCTACATATCTTTCATCCATATCATATTTATTTGCTAAATCCTTGGCTTTTTCAGAAATTTTGTCTAATTTAGAAAGATTTACTATTCTTCCTTGAGAAATAGCAACAATCTTTTCTGAGATGACAAGGATATCTCCTTCTTTTAGTATCATATTGGATTCTTTTATAGTTTTAATTATAATCTCTAAAAGAGGATCTTTTTTTCCAATAATAGGTAATTTTACTGAAAATAAATGCATTCTATGAAAGAGAATTAAACTTATTTTAAATCTATTTTTAATTCATTTTTTCACACAAATGAGAAATGTAATATTAAAAAGGTTTTTTAAATATTGACACATGTATAGATAAAAGCTAATTAAACTTATCTGAATTTGTTTTTTTTATAAATATGAATAAGATTTACACTAAATTATTTGATTTCTGTGAAATTGGAGATGATTTTCCCACTATTATTATGAGTGTGATAAATTTAAGTCCAGAATCCTTTTACAAAGGTTCTATTTACAATGAATTTTCATCAATAGAATTAGTAGTAAAAGATATGATAAATAATGGAGCAAAAATAATTGATTTAGGAGCCCGGTCTACAGCTCCATGGTCAAAAAAGATAAGTATTGAAGAAGAACTTAATAGAATTATTCCTGCAATGGAATTATTATGTGAAATAATACCCGAGAATATAATCATATCTTTGGATACTCAATATCAAAAAATTGCTCAAAAAGCTTATAATATATCTTTGAAATTTAACAGGAAATTGATTATAAATGATGTTAGTTGTTTAAAGACTGATAGTAGATTACAGAATTTTATAATTAAACATGATATACCTGTTATTTTAATGGCTTCAAAAAAGATTCCTGGGGATTTATTAACAATTGAAGAAATTATCGAGGAATTTAGTATAATTATTATGACCTTGAAAGAAA
Source organism: uncultured archaeon (assembly GCA_964525635.1). Taxonomy (GTDB): domain Archaea; phylum Asgardarchaeota; class Lokiarchaeia; order Sigyniarchaeales; family SOKP01; genus JAFGOA01. The sequence continues at coordinate 31,520 of CAZGJX010000010.1, read as the reverse complement.
AAGGGTATGATGAGAAAAAAATAATTCTTGATCCTGGAATTGGAAAATGGATTGAAAATAAGAATCACACATATGATCTAAAAATAATTGGAAACCTTCAAAAATTAAGAGTTTTTAACCTACCAATTTTAGTTGCTCTTTCAAGGAAATCATTTATAGCAACAACCTTAGGTAAATATAGAAATTCACCTGAAAAAAGATATAATGGAACATTATCTGCTACTTCAATTTCAGTATTTAATGGAGCTCATATCATTAGAACACATGATGTAAATAATCAATTAATAGAAATAATAAAAATTGCTGAAGAAATAAGGAGAAATAAATGATATTATATAAAAATTTACTTTTTATGACTTAAGATAAAAAAGTGAAGCCTTTTACTAAAAACAAGTATCTTAACAGTATAAAATAGTTTATAAATCCTTTAATTTAGTCATACTCATTCTACTAATTAATAAGTAAGAAATTATCCTCAAATGAAGCGTCATTTTATGGTTTATTATAAGAATATGGCATAAATTTTCATGACCCATTTAAATAGGAAATAACATGATTTTTTCATAATAAATATAATAAAAAAAAAAGATAAGTATAATTCTTCTTGAATATAAATATCAAATATAAAAGATATAATAAACTTAATTCTTAAATGAGTATTTTATTAAACTTCTAATCCTAATGAATTAAGTTCTGATCTTTTAATCTATGATATATTATATTAAGTTCAAGAAAAATAAAAAAAATCTTACAGAACTTATAAAATAATTCATCAGAGATTAAATATAACAATTATAGTTAAAAATATAGAGGAAAATAAAGAGAAACTAATTTCTATTTAGGAAAATTCTTTTTAAATTTTGAGACGAATAAATAAATTATGTTGAATTATAGGATTAACAAAGGAATTTCTGTGATATTTGGTATTATCCTAAGAGTTTAGTTGATTAAATGAGATTTCTATCTTTATCCAGAGAATAAAAAATTACCTAAGATTAATAAATTAGAATTGTCTTATATATATTGTAATTCGTAAAATTTTCATAATATTTCAATTAAGTAAGATTATTTTTACTTTTACTATCACATATTAGATAGGATTTTTTATGTCTGATAAAAAAAATAGATATGATGCAGAAGATATAAAAGTCCTAAAAGGACTTGAGGGTGTAAGAAAAAGACCTGCTATGTATATTGGAGATACAGGGAAAAAAGGTCTCCATCATCTTATTTTTGAAGTTTTAGATAATTCTGTCGATGAAGCAATGGCAGGTCATGCAAATGAGATAAAAGTTGTATTCAATAAGGATAATTCAGTTTCAATAATGGATAATGGACGTGGAATCCCAATTGGTAATCATTCTGAATATAAAAGACCTGCTGTTGAAGTCATAATGGAACACCTCCATTCGGGAGGGAAATTTGATAACAAAAGTTATAAAATTTCAGGGGGATTACATGGAGTAGGGTTATCAGTAGTTAATGCTTTAGCTGAATGGTTAGAGATCGAGATAAATCGTGATTCTACTTCCTATAAACAAAAATTTTCTCGAGGTGTAAAAGCTAACGATCCTATAATAGAATCTACTAACAATTCAAAATCAGGTACAAAAATAACCTTTTTTCCAGATAAACAGATCTTCGATTTTGATGAAAACGAAGGCATTTTTACTTTTTCTACTATTGCTAATAGAATGAGAGAATTAGCTTTTCTAACACCCCAAGCAAAATTTGAAATTTTTGATAAAAAAACTGATGATATAGATAGTTTTCATTATGTAGATGGAATTAAAGAATTTATTCGATTTTTAAATAAAGATAAACAACCACTAGATGATCAAATAATTTATTTTTGTGGAAGTTCATTTTACAAGAAGGGTGAAATTGAAGTAGAGGTAGCTATGCAATATAATCAAGGATATCAAGAAAATATATTAACTTATGCTAATACAATACATACAAGTGAAGGGGGTACTGCACTTACAGGATTTAAATCAGCGCTAACAAGAGTATTCAATTCTTATATAGAAAATGATATGGAAAAAAAAAAATATAAAGATGTAGTCCTAAGTGGTTCAGATACAAGGGAAGGGATATCTGCAATAATATCTGTAAAATTACCTGATCCGCAATTTGAAAGCCAAACCAAAATTAAATTAGGAAATCCAGAAATAAGACAAATCGTAAGTAAGGTAGTTACAGAAAAGTTAACTGAATTTTTAGAACAACACCCTGAAAATGCCAAGAAAATTATTTTAAAGACGATTAATGCTAAGCAAGCAAGAGAAGCCGCACAGAAAGCTAAATCTCTAATTAGAAGAAAATCCGCATTGGATAATGCAAGAATGCCAGGTAAATTAGCTGATTGTTCTTCAAATAATCCAGAAGAATGTGAGATATTTATTGTTGAAGGACCTTCGGCAGGTGGATCCGCAAAACAAGGAAGAGATAGAACATATCAAGCAATTCTACCTTTAAGAGGTAAGATTCTTAATGTAGAGAAAGCCAGAATAGATAAGATACTCCAGAATACTGAGATTCAAGCTATAATCAAAGCATTAGGAATAGGAATTCAGGGAATGTCAAGCATCCAAGGAATTGATGATGAAGATGATGATTTTAATATAAAAGATCTCAGATATCATAAGGTAATTATCTTTTGTGATGCTGATGTCGATGGACACCATATTGAGACTTTATTACTTACATTCTTTTTTAGATTCATGCGGCCTATAATCGAGGAGGGTTATTTATATTTAGCAGTTCCCCCATTATATAAAATATCATATAAGAAAACAAAGTATTTTGTATATAATGATAAAGAGAAGGAAGAATACTTGAATCAATTAAAGAAAAAATATCAATTGAAAAATACAGAATCAGTTAAAGTACAAAGATATAAAGGGTTAGGAGAGATGAATCCAGAAGAACTCTATGAAACAACAATGAAAAGAGATTCAAGATTATTGAAAAAAGTAACCTATGAAGATTACCTTGAAAATGATCAAATGTTTACTAAACTTATGGGTAAAGAAGTAAAAGCTCGGAAGAAATTTATTATTGAAAATTATGATACTGTCAATGTATTAGATGTATAATTAATTTAAACTGTTGTAATAAGCTAACTACTAAGGTGTAAGAAAAATTACAAGTATAGAAAACATTAAAGATATTCTTCTAAAAGAAGAAATGAAGAGTAGTTATATTGACTATGCAATGTCCGTAGTGGTCGGAAGAGCTATTCCAGATGTTAGAGATGGTTTAAAACCTGTCCATAGAAGAATTGTTTATGCTATGCACAAAAATAATTGGCATTATGGTAGTTCTCATGTAAAATGTGCAAAAGTCGTGGGTGAAGTTTTAGGAAATTTCCATCCTCATGGAGATATGGCAGTATATAATTCTCTTGTAAGAATGGGCCAAGATTTTTCATTGAGATATCCATTAATTGATCCTCAAGGAAACTTTGGATCAATTGATGGTGATCCTCCAGCTGCTTATAGATATACAGAAGCTCGCCTCGCAAAGATTGCAGATGAATTAATTGAAGATATTCAAAAAGAAACCGTAGAATTCCAACCTAACTTTGATGATAGTATAACTGAACCTAAATATCTCCCAGCTAAATTACCTAATATTTTAATAAACGGAACTAAAGGTATAGCTGTTGGTATGGCAACATCTATGCCACCTCATAACATCATGGAAGTTTCGCAAGGAATAATTAATACAATTGACAATCCAGATATTTCTATTGAAGAACTCATGGAAATTATTAAAGGTCCCGATTTTCCAACAGGTGGAATAATCACAAATCCTTCTGGTATCTACAATGCATATGCTACGGGTCATGGTAACGTTATTGTCATGGCTAAAATTGAAGAAGAAAAAATAGGAAAAAAAACAAGTTTAATTGTTACAGAAATTCCTTATCTTTTAAATAAAAGTTTATTAATTGAATCCATCGGTAAGCTCATAAGAGACGATATTTTAAAAGATATTCGTGACTTAAGAGACGAGTCAGATAGAAAAGGAATGCGAATTGTTTTAGAATTGAAAAAAGATGCTCAACCAGAAATCATAAAAAATATATTATTCAAACGTACAAGACTTCTTTCTAGCTTTAGTATTGTTAATCTAGTATTAGTAAATGATGGAAAACAACCAAAAATTCTTAATCTTAAAGAATTAATTCAGGAATATATTGAACATAGACTTAATATTGTATATAAAAGAACGGAATTTGATTTAAAAAAAGCTGAAGCAAGATTACACAAGGTAGAAGGACTATTAATTGCTTTAGATAATATTGATGAAGTCGTAAATATCATAAAAACTTCTAAAGATACAGAAGAAGCTAAAAATAAATTACAAGAAAAGTTTGAATTAAGTGATATCCAAGTTAAAGCAATATTAAATATGACCCTTTCCCGTTTAACTGGATTGGAACAACAAAAATTAAAGGATGAGAAAATAACTCTTAAAGAAAATATAAAGAAATTTAAAGAGATCTTAGCTAAAAAAGAACTTCGTTTGGAAATAATTAAAAATGAATTAATTGAGATAAATAAAAACTATGGAGATAAAAGAAGGACAGAAATTATTGAACAAGATGAACCAATATTTCAAGATATTGAGAGAATGGATCTTATAAAAAAAGAACCAAATATAATTATCTTTACAGATAATCAATATATAAAGAGAGTTTCACTTGAAGAATATCGTAGTCAAAGGCGTGGAGGTCGTGGTAAAAAGGGGATGACCGTTCGAGAGGAAGATTTCATCAAAGATCTATTTGTGTGTTCTACTCATGATACAATCCTCTTTTTTACGTCAAAAGGACGAATATATTCAAAGAAAAGTTTTGAAATACCGTTACAAAAAAGAACTGCTAAAGGAAAGCCAATAGTAAATATGATCAAATTACAGAAGGAAGAGATCATTTCTGAAATGATTCCCATTAATAATTTTGAGACTAATGAAATGTTAATAATGGTTACTAAAAAGGGAATTGTTAAAAAAATAACTCTAAATAAATTTTCTAAGATTCAAAAAACAGGAATTAGAGCTCAGAAAATTCGACCAGATGATAAACTAATAAGTGTTAAAAAAATTTCTAATGAACTTCAAGATATTTTTATAGCAACCAAGTTGGGTTATGCAATTAGGTTTGATGAATCTGAATTAAGGGAATTAGGTCGTACTTCTATGGGAGTAAAAGGTGTAGATTTAAGAGAAAATGATGAAGTAATTGACAGTATTCTCGTTACTAATGATGAGATAGTATTAACTCTCACTCAAAATGGTTATGGTCAACGAACATATATTAAGGAATATAGAAAAACTGGTCGAGCAGCAAAAGGAGTTCATAATATTAAATTAAATAAAGAAAAAAATGACCAAGTTATCGCAATCAAAATAACTAAAAAGACAGAAGATCTTTTAATTGGTACAGAACAAGGGCAGGTAATGAGAGTCCCAATGGAATCTATCAGAATAACGCATAGAAGGGCAAAAGGCGTTAGAGTTATAAAACTATATAAAGATGATTACGTCTGCGCTATTGGTAAATGTCCAACAGAACTTGAAGAACAAATATAAAATTCAAATAAATAAAACTCTATTAAAGGTGTTATATTTTGACTATAATAGATAAAGATGAGTTTTTAATAGGAGTTATTTCAGACACCCATATTCCCTCTAGAAGTCCAAAAATACCTGAAGAAATCATAAATGATTTTTTAGATCGAAAAGTTGATTATATTTTTCATTTAGGTGATTATACTATTCTAGATGTTTATAAGGAACTTACTAATATATTTGGTAAAGATAAAATATTCGCTGTATCAGGAAACATGGACGAACAAAAATTAAGTTCTCAATTACCTGAAACTCGTGATTTAAAAATATTAGACTATAAAATATTTCTAACCCATGGTAGTGGTGGACCTAAAGGAATAATTGAACGATTGAATAGAGATTATAATCTATCTAAATATGATATTGTTATTTTTGGTCATACACATAAACCCTTAAAAGAAAAAAGAAATGGAAAACTATATTTGAATCCTGGAACACCCACAGATAAGAGATTTACGAAGATAAACTCATATGCCTATTTGAAGTTATCAAAAAGCAATGTAGATTTTGAAATTAAATATTTATAGCTATTTTCTTTTAAATATTTCTATAAAAAACATCTATATAAACATTAGAAGAAGAATCTAAAGCGAAAGAATTATAGGGAGATAAGAAAATACTTTAGCTATATATCCATTTTTTATATTTTTCGACAAATTCCTTTATAAATAAATCTAAATAGTTTGGAGCAATTGCAGAACTGTGTGGAGTAATAAATATATTAGGACATTTTCTTAATGGAGAATCTTTCTCAAGGGGTTCATTTTGAAATACATCGAGATATGCTCCACTTATTTTATTATGATTTAAAACTTCAATAAGAGCATCTTCTTCAATTGCATTACCACGTCCAATATTATATATATAGGCTGTTTTGGGAAGAAGTGCTAATCTTTCTCTATTTATTATATTATCAGTTGATTTGTTTCTAGGCAAGACAATTACTAGGTGATCTGTTTTTGGTAAGACTAAATTTAAATTTTCTATAGTGATAATTTTATCAGTTTTATCAAAGAAATTAGGTTTTTCAATTAAAGTACGTTTTATTCCAATTATTTTTACACCAAAAGGTTTAGCAACTTTAGCAATATGATTTCCAATATGTCCATATCCGAGAATTACTAAATGAGTTCCTCTAAGAGTTCTAGCTATATTATCATATTCTTTTCTTGGCCAATGAAATTCATCTTGGTATTTATTGATCCAAAATAAACCCCTAGTAAAACCTAGCATTACTCCAAGGACCGTTTCCGCCATGATTTCTCCGTGAAATGAACTATTAGTAAATAGGATGTGTTCTGGAATTTTTAAATTCATATAATCTGTTCCGGCTGAAGGAGTTGCAATCCATTTTAAGTTAGGAGCTTTTTTAAACCAATTAGAATTAAAATTCCACACTAAGATAATATCTTTATCCTTCAAATTTTCCTTGAAAGATTTAGGATTATCATAGATAGTAACATCTACATCTGGAAGAGCATTTTCTAACAATCCTTTATGTTCTTCCGAAAAATTCAATGCTTTACTCCCAGAACTCTTTATTAACACACCGATATTCATCTTTATCTATCTTTAAAATGATTTTTGATTCTTATGATTTATTATATTAAAATTAGTTGATTTAAATCAATTATAATAAAAATTGAAATATGCTTAAATTACGTTAGAAATTATTTAAAAAAATAGAATAAAAATAATTATGTTTTTTCAATCGCTTTACCAGACAATTTCTTGTAATGATTTAAAACGGCTTGGCGTGCTGCATATACAAAACCTCTTTTAACATTTACTCCTGTTATGGCAATGGTTTCATATACTAGCGTATCGGTTAATTTAGCCGTATCCAATACTTGTCTTATCTTTGAAATATCAACAATTCCTTCTAAATCCCTTTTATTTGCCAAAACTACCATAGGTACTTCTGGAGGTTCTCCTGGTGAGGGAGGGATTAATTTACTTCCATAAAATCTTAAAAGTTCCTTTAAAGACCATATATTTTCTTCCCATTGGTCTATTAATGAATCAAATGTAAAAATGACTGCATCAGTACCTTTTAAAACAGTTTGTCGTTGAAATTTATGTCTCCTTTGACCTGCTACTGTATAAACTTGAAAAACTACATTTGATACTCTTGCTACAACTCTGTCGAAGAATATTGGACAGGATCGCGGGCGCCTCAATCCTTAAGTCCTCCCAGTAGGATCTTGTATAAGCAGTCTATTAAATTATTCAAGTCGAGGAAATCTCGTAGACCTTTGCTGCATATCCCCACTGGCTAAGCCTTCTTTATGGTATACCCATTCCAGAGCTGTTGTTTTGCCTCCTAAGCTAAACCTAGAGTTCGAGATGAAATCTATTTGGCCCATAGAAGCAAATTTTAAAGACAAGAGTACCATCTCCTCTACGTGATGGTATGAGTTAGACACCTCTTGAATATTTTATTTGATAGGTAATAAGTGATAATCTTCATAATTTTTTAAACCTCATTAATAAATATCACAATTAATATAAGTAAATATAGTGTTTTTCTTTAAAAATTTTTATTGTTAGATAAAATTAAAAATCTAATTAATTTTCGAGATAATTTTCAAAAAATAAAAATATGGTTGAATTAAATATCCTCAAGGAATATAAGATTAATGGGTATATTACCTTAAAATTAGAAGCATTCAAAAGAGCACGTCATCTTGAACCTGAATATAAGACGATAATTTATGTTAATGATGTACCTTTTGAAATTTGTAAATACATCATTTTAGAGAGGATAAAGGGAGATGATATAATTGAATATCAAGAGAAAGTATCAAATGTAATACTTAATTTTAATGGTAATTCAATCGATATCTTAGCTGAGAAAATTAGTAAGTCCTATAGCAATGATCCAAATAATAATAATGACTCGGTAATATTAAAGATATTTCCAGAAGAGGAGTTTTGGGCACATTGTTCAAATATTGAAGCGTGGGCACGAAATAATTATAATACAAGTCTATTACATAGTAATTTATCTTTTCCATTACTAAAAAAGCTAACAGAAGTGGGAGATCCAATAGCTAAAAAAGTATTTAAAGAGGAAATAGCAAAAAGAATAGAATTTGGTTATTTACCCGTTATACAATATCTTTTAGATAATCACTACCTTGACTATCTTGAAGATGATGAGTTAAAGAGTTTAAAAATTATTGAGAATCTCTTAAATATAAAAATGAAAGAATTAGAGAAAAATGAAGTTTCAATAATTAATGGATTGTTTTTACACTTATATAAGAGATTTCCATTGAAATTTTTTGAAAAAATCAATTATAGCAATTTCTTAGGTACTTTACTTTTAGAATTATGTAAATTGAATGACGAAAGGGCTTATATAGAATTAAATCGTAAGGTTACAAAAAATCTAAGAAATGGAGATCAGGAAGTTATTGATCTATTTCTCAATGAAGGTGTTCTTTACTATATAAATGAAGAGAATTTGGATATCCTATTATCAAGAAAGGGAAGATTTGAACTATTTTTCCAATATTATAAAGAAGGTTTTGATTTTGAAAGACAGCTAAAAGAATTAAAGATAACAGAAGGGATATTTTTCCGAAAAGTTTTATTGAAAACAAGAGTTTTAGAGTATCCAGAAAAAATTAAGCGATTTTTAGGATTTATAGGATTTCTTTTTAATCATATAAAGAAGGGAAAACAAGTTTTTTATTTTTACAATTTAGAAATCTTTATAAAATCTAAATGGTTTCCTCTGTTAATTTTATGTGTAAGAGAGGGAATAATTCCTGATAATCTAATAAGATATTATATTCCATATATAGAATTCATCATTAAAAAAATTAGAAATTTCTCAATTAATGAAATTCGAACTATTAGTTATTATAAAGAACTTGCCAATTTTGAAAGACTTTTTAAATATCATAATGAACGGATCTATCCTAACGAGGATTTAAGAGAATTAATGGAGGAAATAAGAAAAGGTTTTAAATATATTATTATATCTGATAAGATGGATTATCCTTCTTATCTATTGGCTGCTAGACATGAATGGAGAAATTATGTTCCAAAAATTTTAAATTATTATTTTAGACATATTCACAATTATGAAAATATTCACAGTTTTTTAATCATTAAAGAACTTACCTATGCTATTGATAGGATCTTGATTAGGTATAAAGATGGGAGTTTTGCTGAGGGTATTGTAGAGCTTCAATGGGATATTCTTGATCAATTACACGATCACAAGAGAATTCTTAGAAGTTGTAGTATTTGCAATAAAGAATATTCATATGAAAATGTTAGATTTTTAGATAAAAATTACCATATCTGTTATGATTGTCTAAGTAAAAAAATCTATAAAAAATGTTCTTACTGCTATAATCTCACTCCTATAGAATCTATGAGCAAATTTGAGAAATCTCAATTTATTTTTTGTCCTGAATGTATGGAAAAAATAAATAATGGTGATATTCAAATAAGAAAAAAGATCTTTGTTGATTTAAAAAAGCAAGTAGGTAAAGTCTGTTTATGTGGAAGAAAAGGATATAATTTTTATTGGACATATTGGCTTGTCAATAAAACAATCAGAAAGACTAAAGAAAAAAAGGATTTCTTCTGTTTTTATTGTAAAAAATCATTTCAAGACCAAATATCTAATTTGAAAATAGAATATAAAAAAAGTTATGGGTTTTAATTGAGGGATAGAAAAAAATAGATGATCAAAGAGCAGAACAGATTAAAGGAACTGAAATAGATAAGATATTTACCTTAAAGACCATGTACGATCAAGATTCGATTGGATTAACAGATTACAGCGGTTTTGAATTTAGACTTGAAGTAGAAGAATTATATAAAGTGATCAATGAATTGGTATTTACGGTAAAAAAGAAGCAAGCCCTTCTTTATGGTATACCCATTCTAATGCTGTAGTTTTACCTCCTAATGATGGCCCATAAAAGCATATTTTAAATACAAGAGTCCCATCTCCACGACGACTTGGCATTTGATAATATAACCTTGATAAATAATTAAATTAAAAATTATATATAAATTGCATAACGTTCAATAAATTTAAAAATTTGGTTTCCAAAAAAACTTACTGTTTCAACTCTTAAAATGACAAATAAAAAATCTATTTGAAAACTATTTTTTTTGTTAGATTATCTAATTGATTAAAATTTTCATTCAGAACAGTTCTAATTTTATTGGTTGTAATATCTGGATTATTAAGAAGTAAATCACCTACATATGTAGTGTATTTAATACCTTTTTTAGCAAGTTTGTAATGATTTTCATTATTTTCGCTGTATATAGGAATAGGGAAATGAAATGGTCTTTTATGAATATGGCGTGAGCTTTTAATTACATTAATATATCTATTTAAATGTCGTGAATTTAAAATAGCTGAGAGATAATAAGCTTCATATTTAGAATCTGTCGAATAATAGTAATTTTCTGATCCAATTATGATTTTTTCCTCATATTGTTTAATTACAGCTGATTTAATATTTGAACCACTTGCATTGTACACAACCGTATAAAGCTTATAATCTCCTTGTTTTAATAATTTATTCCAATAATTTAAATTTGAAAATAAATCATTAATTCTGCTTGTTTTTTTTTTCTTTAATTTATAAATTTTGTTTATTTCTTTATAAAATTCAAATGCTTTTGGGAATTTTTTTAAATATTCAAGATCAAAAGTAAAATCATCTTTTTTAATAGGTATAAATGCATTTCTTTTCTTTTTTAAAACAAACGGCACTAGATCTAAGTTCAAAAATGTTATAAAACGAAATTCTTTTTCAATTTCAATGTTCTTAAATGAGTATATCCATTCATTCTTAGATCTTGATTGAATATCTTTATCAGAAGATATAATATAATGATTATCTGTTGTGTCAATAATCTGAAAAAATACAAGGGTTCTTGGAACTAGTGTTGCTCCTTGAGAAAACTTTTCTTTATAATCACTGTAAGTGATATTTTGAAGATACCTTAGTTCTTCTTTGGGTAAAATTAATAAAGCTCCATTATGACTTATTTTTAGTGTCGAATAATTTGTTTTCTTTTTTAATTTTAGCTCATTATCAAATATTTTAGATTTTATTGGATATTTATTCCCAATGATAGGATCTTGATCTCCTATATATTTAGCTTTTAAACAAATATGATTAACATTAAAAAAATATTTTTTGGGAAAATCCCATATTTCTAAATCATTAAAATATGTAAATGCTCTAAATTTTGTGCAATGATCACCATTTAAAACACTTTGGGGCATAACAAAAAAAATAGTACAATTTAATTTTAGGAATCTTTGAGGTATATTATAGAAGAAAATTGTTGCCAATTCTATATGAGTAATATATTGACTATCTGGTTTAATACCTAAACTTTCGGCTAAATGGCGAATTTTATTTTGATATGATTTATCATTTAAATCTTTATAGGTTAACCATGGAGGATTTCCAATAATTAAATCAAAAGAATTATAAAGATTCTTTATCTTTTTATCAATATTTTTTTCCTCATTTTCAAATAATGAATCAATTAGAAAAATATTGATATAGGTATTTTTATTGTCAGAATCTGGAAAGTTTTCATAAAATAATAAAGATAAATTAGTTTTAACAGTTAAGGTTGCTAGCGGATTGATATCAAAACCATAAATGTTTCTTATTGCTTTTAATTTAGATTGATCACTTTCTTTTGAATTCAATATTTTTATTATAATTTCTAAAATAAAATTCCCTGATCCACATGAAGGATCTAATACTTTTTGACCAAATACATAAGAATCTTTAACCATTTTTTTTACAAGATTTGAGGGGGTATAAAATTCACCAATTCTATGCCTGGCTGATAAAAAGAATAAGTGCTGATATAAAGAATGAAATAAATCTCCTATTTTATATGAGAAATCTTTAACTTCTTTATATATATCTTTAAAGAGTTTCTGATTAACTTTTAACCATTTATAAAAGTGAAATTCCTTAATATTAGATATTGATTCAATGGAATTTGTAATATATATATCATATAATTCTTTTATTTCATATTTTTTAATATGAGTTATTTTAGAAATTAAGAGAAGCTCCAAAATGGTTACATAATATAAATGTCTTGAAAATAATTCTTGTGTGCATTCTTGATCATAAATTTTAAGGAATTTTTCCTTCCATTTTATAAAATTATTATCATAATTAGATTTTTGCGATTCCCCTATTTTTTTAAAAAAAACGCTGAAATTTTTAAAGATAGTTGAATTAATTCCAAATAATTTAACTATTTCATTAGTATCTATTTGTTTTTCTACTATCATATTAAAAGGACAGGTTTTTTTGTTTATTATTTACTTAATTTAGTTTTTATCATGTATATTATTTTTATTATGTTTCCAATTATCTTGAATAAATTGTATTTCATTAATTTATTTATTAAATAATAATATTTGATATGTTATTAAATATTAAAGCAAATGCTATTCTTATCCTCAACTCATTATTAATTTATATATTAAAGAATAATCTTTAACAAGAAATTAATATCTTTATATTATAATTCAAATTATCCGGTTTTTTTTTCACATATGAAAGAAATAAATATATTAATCATCTCATAAATGATGGAAGTAATAAACTAAAGATCTCTTTAATTTTATTTAATTTAGATGATTCACTTATCTTTGTTTCAATTAAAATTGAATTTTCTAATTCAGTTTTGTCTAAATTACCTCCAGAATATATTGCATTTTCTGTATTAAATATTAATAAAAACTTTACTCGTGGATTGTTTATAATATCAATTCCTTTCAAATTTTTCAATTCGTCATAAAACGCACGGTATTCTTTGGGAATAGCACTTCTTTCATTGGTTATTATAAGCACCTTAATTCCTTTATTTGCAATTTTCTTTATTTCATTAGTATAAAATCTGTCTATTTTAGGAGATAAAATATTAAGTTGATCTTCAGTAGTATTTATTAATTCTATTACTTCATTATTAAGCAGATCTTTGCTTTTTGGACCTCCAGATGTATTTATATCTATATTTCCTACAAGTGATAATACTTTTTTCTCTAAATTTTCGATTTGTTCTTTCAATTTTTTATTTTCAATTCTTAATTCAGTCAGTCTATCAGACATTATAATCACTGTATAAATTATGTTTTTTTTTATTTCTTATTAAGTTATAATTCTATAGAAAGATATTATATTTAACATTTAATTCCAAAAATATACGTTTTAAATTGGAAAATTTTATAATTTTTTCCATGGTTCACCATAAAGTATAAAACTTGAGATTGCTTGACTAGTTTCAACATTTATATGTGTATCATCTTTCTCATCAGCTTTTTCTAATATTTGTTTTTCAATTAATTGCGCGGTTTTATCTGCCATATACTGTTGTCTAGCTTTTAATAATGAAATACCTTGACTATTATGATTAAAAAGATTTATAAAGAAATTTGCAATTATTTGCTTTGTTCCATCATTGAAAATTGGATAGCTCCTGCAAATAATACCCATTATATCATTAAATTCGAATTTAGATATAATTTCTCCAAAACTTCTGAGATCGTCTTCTATGCGATCTCCAATACTATCATATATTTGAGTGTTAAAGAATATAAGTGGTTTAATTCTATTTCTTTTACTCCTTAATACATCAAATAATTCCACAAATTTTATGATATTATTATCATTGGTTATAAAATAACTATTTTGTGGATTCAGGTTAGAATAAAAAATATTACCAACGATATATATTATGTTACAGGTTCCTTGAGATATTTTTTCTAATATATTTTGTTTTGTACTTTCTCTATCTGATAATATTTCAATATTATTTACTTTTTCATGCTGATTAAAAAAACTGGTTATAAAGGATAATTCTTTTTCGCCTGCTGGAAATGGAAATAATAATTCTTTATTTTTTATATCTTCATTCCATTTAGTCGGTCCAAAGGCATTAGTAGAACTAATTATCAAAACATTATTTTTTATCTCATCTTCAGATTTATTTAAATTGAATCGTTCTTCTTCAAAATTCACTCCATGTATTGGGGGTTCTCCTATCTTATAACCACCTGAATATTTTAAAAAGAAGAAATTTCCATCATAGATTAGTTCAAATGGAATTGTCATGTGGTCTAATATGAAATATATCTGTGGAATAAAATTTATACTTCGAACTTTAAATTGTGTTAAAAAGTCCCTTATCAATTTTGGTAAGAGAAGGTATAATATTGATCCAAATTCCTTTAAATCTATATCATAATCTTTATTCTTTTTATCCGAAAAAAGATCATTGTATATTTCAATAATATGAGTATCATTCCATTGTTCAGTTTGAATAATACCTTCTATTGTTTCATTATTGATTGATAATATTCTATATGATATTTGTCCTTTAGAGTTTATTCTAATAATCATATTCTTTATCTCAAAATTAACATCATTAATCAAATTACTTTTTTCATCATCTAAGGAATAAATCTGATGCCGTAAATCTTTTGTCTCATTATATAATGCTTCAAGATCGCCTAAAAGAGATTTAATTCTCTTACTTAAAAAAGAAGTTATTTTTCTTGCAAGTGGAAAATTATTGTCTTCATATAATGCTCTATAAAATAACATTTTCCAAAAATCTTGTTTTTCTAAATAAAAAAACATTGATTTAAACTTCCACAAGTAATTGTATGTATAAAAAAAATGAAAGATCTGTGGATTTTTTTGAGGTACTTTAAGGTTATTAGTTAATTTTTCAATTGATTGTAATAAATATTTTTTCTCTTTCATATTAACGAATTTTTTACATGCTTCAGCCCATAATTCAATTAAAACATTATCATAACCTAGGTCTGATTGAATTAGAAATAAATCCTCCAAAAAATCATAAATTTCATATGCAATATGAAACCGATTTCTATCAATAGTATAATCAATAAATTGGCGAATTAGAACTATTGCATCACCTAATGATTGAAATCTTTTTATATTTTGAAATAGACTTCTTATAACAATAATTATCCAAGATGCTTCTCCAATATTATTTAGATATTCTATTAAACTAATGAGATCTTCTTTAATTGAATTAAAAGTTTTTTCATTTATAGATATTCGACCTAAATTACTGAAATCCGTCTTAAGATAATTTGGAATTCTATTTACTAATATTTTATTCATTAATTTAATAAATTCTTCTGAATTTTCAAGAAGGTTAAATTTTATATTAACATTTTCTAATACTATAAATAAAAATAAGGATCTTCTACTAGGTTCTAATTTATATATAATTCTACCTAAATGTTCCATCGAAAATCTAAAGGATTCCGTAGGTATTACTGATTTTCTTAAATACATTAATAATATCTGCAATTCTATTAATTTTAGAGATTTATTTTTCTCAATTACTTTAATAGAAAAAGAATTAACAAATTTAGTAATACCTTCAACAGATAGATTTTCGATTTTAATAAAATTTTTTAATAAATCTGTTACAAAATTATCAAAAAGACCAAAATCTTCTAATTTTGAAAGAAATGAGAAAAATCTATTATATGCATCAATATATTTAATTAAGTCAAATTCTCCATCTTTTTTTTTTCCTTTAAGTGAATTAAGATAAATCCACCAAGAATTCGATAAAATCATAATTAATTGATGTTTTTTCTGAACATCAAGCCATTCTTTAGTTTCTATTTCAAAATAAAGATCTATAAATATTCGAGTTGCCCAATGATGATTACCCGCTTGAAGAAGTTTTCTTCCCTGAATAACACTCTCTTGAAAATTATTGAGGAATGCTTCTTTTTTTTTTAAGCTGTCAGTCAACTTGATTTTCCTCCTAATTATAATTAATTAAATTATTCATTTTGCTGAACAGAGTTTTCTTTTAAAATAGGATTTTTAGCCCAACCTACTAATTTATCTTGAGAATATAAAATGGAGCTTCCTATCCAACTCATATTTTCTCTACCTGATACAGCAAGAATTTGTATTTTTTCACCTAATTGTTCTGAAAAGTTTTTTTTTAATTCAAATATTAATCTTTCTTTTAAACCAGGAAAAAGACTTGCTCCTCCCGCAAGGATGATATTTGACAAAAGAGCACCCCAGTTTTCTCTGTCCCAAAATTTTATAATCTTAGTAATTACTTCAGGAAGACTTAAATAATCTATATGAATTAATTTTGGATCAAAAATTGGTTCAACGAGCTGAAATCTTTCAAAATTTATTTCAAATTGGGAATTATCAGGTAAATTTATGATTCTATTATATTTTGTTAAGCCTTCCTTTATTCGAGCTTTTTCTTTTTTTGTATTTAAAACACATAAACCCATTTTTTCTTTAATTTCCTTTGCTAAATAATTATCTATATAAAAATTTTTTGTGGCTCCTCGACCCTTTAAAATTATATTAAGAAAATAATTTGTTAGATCTTTACCTGCAATAGGAAATATATCTCTTGCCATTATATTTGTAAATCCATGATAAATTGAGGATATATATGTATTAGATTCTCCCATATTTACTATAACACCATCTGCTTTCTTTAATGTCGATATTATCGCCTTATCATCTGGTAAAAATAATATATAGGGATATTGAAATTCTTCAAATAAGATTTTTTGAATTTTAACCCTGTCAATATCAGTTAAAATAAAAGGAGTTATTATAATAATCGGTTGCATGAATAAAAATTCAGAAGGTATATTTAGTTTTTCATATTGATAGATAAAGTATTTTTTAAATATGTTAAAATTATTCTCTTTTTTAAACTCATGAATCTTTAAAATGTTTTGATATTTTAAAGCCTCATGTCCATATTTATATTCATCATCATCATTATCAATAAATATATCTTCAAGACCTTCAATAATATCTGAACTAAATATATAATCTGTTTTATCTACATAAATACTGGGAGCAATAATTTCTGGAAAATCTTCACCTGCCCATCCCAATTTAAATGTATTACTTCCAATATCTAAAATTAAAGGTCTAAGGTAATTATCTTCATTGGACGACATATTAATATATATCCTGTAATAAATTTATTTGATATAATTATCTCTAATGGAATAACTCATCCGAAAATCGTTTTAATTGATATTCTTTTACTTGTAATTCCAATAATCCCAAAACTTTTTTGAAATCAATTGACATATTTTCAATATTAACTCCTGCTATACTTTCAATTTCATCTCTTTTCGTCTTAAACTGTTCTAAATGGTCCTGTACCCCTGCATATGCCTGACTTATCCGAAGAACTAATTCTTCTGTATTTTTTTTAGTAATTTTCCTCATTTTTCTTAAGATAGTTAAAAGTGTAGAAATTGAGGTTTCCCATTGATTATATCGTTCTCCATTTCCTTCAAACATTTCCTTAAAAAACATACCTAATTTATCATAAAGATTACTCTCCTTCTTTATCTCCTTTTCCACTGAAACAGGAACGGGGCTTTTCTCAATGGTCGGTTTCTCTGCGACTATTTTTTTTCTTTCTTTTACTCGTTCTCGTTGTATTAAAGGGACTCCTTCTAATGCATATTCTTCAGCAATTTTTTTTGCTTTTTCTGTATCATAAAATAATTTTGGTTCTATTTTTGACTCTGAATCTGTTTTTCTTTGGTAAGTTCCAGTTCCATTAGATAATGATCCTAAAAGGCCTTGTAAATCGCTCTCAGTTTTTATTGTTGACTTGAGTGCTTCATCTAATGAGTAGACGGTTGATTCTGATTCTTTTTTCTTTTTTTGGCGTTTTTTTTTTGCCATAGACTTTCCAACACTTCTTTTATATTAATTGGTTATATATTAAAGAAATATCTTATAAATATAATAAAAATAATACCTTTATTTATATCGTTCTAATTAGATTTTTCTATAAATAAAAATCAATATCGAAAATATAATATTTTGGTCAGTATTAAGAAATGATCTTGAAAAAAGTAAGATATTAATTTTTCTCATTTAAAGAGGAACGATTTCTACTTTAAGTGCATCTCCCTCATTCTTCAAACGCTTTTCTAAATCTTCTAAAGGTATGTTAGGAGTGGGTGTTATAACCGTCCACAAAGCTGTCTTATTCTTTTCTAATATTGCAGATTCTCCATACATCAAGGAGATTCCTAAATTACCAAAAGTTTTTGCTATCTTTGCTAATGAGCCAGGGACATCATCCATAGTAATTCTTAATTTAATTGGTTTTTGATCCTTATCTAATCCAACTGGTGCGATTTTAATTTCTTTCAATTCTGAATCTGCAACCATCATTAATTGCGTATTTATTGTTATTCCAAGACTTTTACGTATTACTTGTGGTAAAACTAGACGACCTCGTTCATCAATAGATATAATTCTTACTTCCTTCATAGATATCAAATTTTATTTAATTAGAATTTTAATAATAATTAATAGAAACTATTAATTTAAATATTTTATATATTGATTGATGATCTTCCTTATTGGTTAAATTACTATCTTATTAATTGCTTAATTTTAAATTTAATCTAATTTTAGAACATAAATAAAGAATAAAAGGTCTCATTTTTTATTTTATAGTAAAAATTTTTAATTTATCTCCCTTTTACTATATCTGATAATGTTTAGATTTAATAAAAAACTGAAACTTTACACACACTTTTAAGATATAAGAAATAAAAAAATTAAATGAATAGATTATAAATCTCAAAATCATAATTAAAAATAGATTGAATTTGAACATATAAACATTGGTTGATTTTAATCAAATAAGGTTATAAGATGAATACAGTATTAATCTATCCTCAACTTGAATTTATGGGTACTCAGCTAGCAACACCTCCTTATTCTATATTATTTATTGCTGATTATCTAAGAAAACGAAATATTGATGTAAAAACCTTAGATCTTCGATTTGATAAAATAAATCGAGTATTAAGTATTATTTATGAAACAGCACCAGAATATATAGGAATATCAGTAATGACTGGTCCTCAAATCTATCATGCATTGAAAATTAGTAAAATCATAAAAAAAGAATTTAAAGATATCAAAATTGTATGGGGGGGTGTCCATCCAACAATTCTTCCTGGCCAAACTCTTCAAAATCAACTAATAGATTTTGTAATTCGAGGAGAAGGTGAATTTTCTTATTTTGAATTAGTGAGTGGTAAAAAAAAAAGTCAAATAAATGGACTTTCTTATAAAAAAAATAATAAAATTATTCATAATCCTAATAGAGAGCTATTAGATAGTGCTGAGTTAAATAAATTATGTATTCCTTGGGATTTAGTAAATCCAATGAGATATATAAAAAATAATACTCTTAATTTGATAACTAGTCGTGGATGTCCCTTTAAATGTAGTTTTTGTTATAATACTTTTTTAAATAATTATTGGCGAGGATGGACCGCTGAGAAATGTATTCAAGAATTCAATAGAGTATTAAATTTTGATATTCAAAAAATCAATTTTTATGATGATAATTTTTTTGCAAATTCGGAACGAATTAAAATTCTCTTTAAATATTTCAAAAATAAAAGTTTAGAATGGAAAGCAGAGTTACGAGTCGATAAATTAACCTACTCATTAGCTAAAG
This sequence comes from uncultured archaeon, assembly GCA_964525635.1. Lineage (GTDB taxonomy): Archaea > Asgardarchaeota > Lokiarchaeia > Sigyniarchaeales > SOKP01 > JAFGOA01. The sequence goes on along the minus strand of CAZGJX010000010.1, from coordinate 11,303 downwards.
AAGCAAAAAAGCATGGCTGCAGTCAAATGTTTTTTGGAGTAGAATCAGGTTCTCAAAAAATATTAAATATACTGAATAAAAAAATATCATTGGAAGATATAATTAGAAGTGCCAAAATAACTAAGGATATCAATATTATAGCAGATTATAGTTGGATGATTGGGATTCCTGATGAAACTAAAGAGGATTTACAAAAGACTATAACTCTAATAAAAAAAATAAAAAAGATCAATCCAGATTGTGATTTTTCAATAAAAATACTTTTTCCCTATCCTAAAACTTTAATTTATGAACGCGCTATTAAAAGCGGTTTCAAACCTCCCACCAACCTTTATAGTTGGTCTAAAATTCGAAGACAACGTGCACCTAATTATTTAAAACATAGAAATCAGTTAGAAATGATTACACTTATTAGTTCTATTGTAGGTAAGAAAATATTTACCCAAAAAAAAATACCAATTTTTAAATTAATTAGATCTCCAGCGTATCTTAGATGGAAAAAAGAAATATTTAGAGCTGGATATGAAAATGTATTTTTTAAACTATCTCAAAAATTTTTTGAAAAAATAATTTCTAAACATGATTCTAACCATTATGATCCTTTTTCACGTAAAATAATATCAACAAGGAATAATTAGATGATAATAAATTTTGGTTATATTTACTTATTATGTTGATTTTAATATTTTTATTTTTTAAATTATTAGATTTATGTTTTGAGAAGATTTGAAAAGAGAAATAAATATAAAAAAAAAAAACACTATAGTTAAAAAATTATTACATTACTGAATCACTTGTAGGAGGATCTCCTTGACCTTTATTACTGTTATAAATTTCTGTTATAAGATTGAGGAACTTTTCTCTTCTATTAGTAAAATGGCCTTTATCTTCATCTTTATTTCTTGCTAATGTGAATTTCCATTTCTTTATTTTTGCATTACCTTTTCCATCTAGTTTTAATTGTCCATTTTTCCGAACTTTGATTTTAACCAATATTTGCCCAGGTTTTTTTGGAATTATCTCAGCTAAATCATGCCACCGTATCCATTTACTTTTTCCAGCGGACATCATTGGAGTATTCATTCCCATTTTTAATCTCCAAGCAAATCCATTTTCGCTAGCTACAAGTAAACCATTATCATTATTAAGTTTACATTTTGAAGTAATTAATGGATCACCTACAGGATATTTACTCACTATTTTCTGATACATATCATCTCTATCTGGAGAAAGTTCCCAACCTTCTATTATAGGTATTTTAATCACCTTGTTTTTTGAATTTGAAATTTTATAATTATAATTATTATACTTATAAATATATCTTAGTGTTTTTAAAATTATTATATATTTTTTTTTTCTATATATAAAATTTATATATTTATAAATCATCTTTATCAGATAGTTAAATGTTTTTAAAGAAAAATCAAGTAAAATAGTTCCTAAATGGATTGAGAATTCTTTCTTCACCTATTGTTGTATATCCGAAATGACCTGCACAAACCTTAAAGCGGTCAGTTAATTCAGGATTGTTCATAATTTTATTCTTAATACTTAAATAAAGGATATCTTCATTTCCACCAGGAATATTGAATTCGCCCACATTTCCTTTAAATAAAAGATCTCCTGTAAAAATAACGCCATCAATTAAATGACCTCTGATTTCATTAATATCTTTAGAATAAAAGCATAAACTTCCTGGAGAATGGCCCGGTGTTTCCAAAGTAGTAAAGCTAAGCTCACCAATCTTTATAATATCTCCTTCATTCAACCATCTATCTGCCTTTATATTTGTATATAAACCTTTTTCAAGTAAAAATTCCATAGGTTGTTCTTGATTATTTTGTTCAAGGTTATTATTACTTCTTCCATCCATTAAATTGATTAAAATCTTAAGATCGCTTTCGCTTAAATCAGTTTGAAGTGGATTATATTCCTTTTCATTATACATTAGATTTGTGTCAGGGAAAATTTCTGAGATTTTATTTAAATACATTGTATGATCGAAATGTCCATGAGTCAACAATATTACTATTAGATCCGCTCCAATTTTGTTTATTTCATTAATGATTTTTTCAGGTTCAAAACCAGGATCAATTAAAGCTATTTCATTTGTGATATTGGAGCCAATAATATAACAATTCGTATCTGATGGACCAACCGTTATTTTCTTGAAAATCATAGGAATTTATAAATAAAAAAAAGACTTGTTTTCTATCCCTATAAAAGATATGTAATATAAAGATTTGTTAAAGAATAATGGTAATCTTTCACCTTTTTCTTTTTAAAATTATGTAATTTCGGTTAATATTGAAATCTCCTTATATCCTCTAATATTTCTTCTCTCTCATCTGGCGATAAACTAAGCATTTCTTTAATAAAAAGTTGTTTTTCTTCTTCATCCTGCCATTGAATTAGATTCACTTTATCAAAGAAATCTTCCTCCAATAAAGATAGCTTTATATCTTTCACTTTACTTAAATTCTCAAGAACTGGATTTTCTTCAATTATATGAATAATATGATTGTTATCTATATCTATCTTTACATTTTTCTTTAAATTATTCATATTTGTAATCTTTATAATTTTTATTTATATATTTTTCAATATTCTTATAAAAATGTTCAATTTTAACTCATCATTAGGTAATCATATACTTACAACTACAATTCCTCCTACACCAACACTTTTCTTGAGTAATTATTATCAAAAATGAAAAAAAAAAGGTAAATATTATTTTAGCTTTTAGTCAATTTCACTTATTTCCTCTATTTATACTAAAGGTACGTAACTAACACTAGGAAACACATCAATTATACCTACATAATATTCTGCAATCAATTGAGCATCAGTAATATCTATGTTTCCATCCATATTCACATCCGCTTGTCCTTTATAGAAGGGTACATATTTTTCCACTCCAAAGTAATCTTGAGCGATTAATAAAGCGTCAACTATATCAACGTCTCTATCCCCGTTAACATCTCCGAGTATAAATGCAGCATCGTTGTAATCGGGATATTCTTGAGTGAAATCACGACAATAAGCGCCCATATAGTTATCATATGTATCCTCTGCATTTATCTGTATATGTTTGATAAAAGGATTAGTCCAATTATTCCATACAACCTCACCACCAACAATTATCTGTTCAGAATAATTTTCACAATTATATCCCCCCACATCTATGTGATAAATAGATTCAATACTGTGCCAACGAGTTTCTGGTGTACTTTTACCTTCGCCAAGTAAATTCCATTCACAATCAAACATTAGTGAATGATAGCAATAATCGAAACACCACGCAGTCCATCCTAAATTAGGATTTTTTTGTAGATATGATTTCATTATTTTTCCATAAACAGCATTTTTTTCTTCAAATTGTAGAAAACAATCCAATAGATCTGGTCCGGTCGTTTCATATCCCCATTCTGTCATAATAACTGGACGATATTTTAAGGTATAATCCATCCATTTTGGTATAAGCTGTATATCTGGTTCCAATGTACATTTGGCAGGATAAATATGAGCTACATAAGCTATATTGGGACTATCAATAAATTTTGTACTCTCATATGGTATTTCATCAGGATTGGGTTTAAAACAATAAGGTAATGAGTGAGCATAATCAGGTCCGGCAATAAGGATTAAATTGTTTGCGGGATCGGTTTTTGGAAAACTTAAATTTGTATTATTATATTGATTTACTAGATCTACATATGGACTCCAATCCCCTGTCCTTATTGCATTAACGATCCCTTCAGCTACATCTATATAACAATCCCATCCCGTTCTTCCACCACTAGCAGGGAAATAAGGTTCGTTCAATAATTCAAAAATAACATTTGAGTGGTTTGCATAATGTTCGACCATATAATTCCAAAACTCGATTGTTTCTGCCAAATTATTATCTTGTAATAAATATCCTACTCCATGCCAATCAATGATTGCATAATATCCTTTTTCGATACAATATTGAATGGCACGATCAATGACTTTAGAGAAAAACTCTGCATGTGTCATATTCAACATTATAAGAGTCGATCTTGGCGAAAGAAAAGGACTATCTTCATCATAACACCATCCATGTGGTCCTGTTTCATCATTTACCCGAGGGTGAATAGGTAAACGAATTGCATTTATATTAAATCCAGTTTCATCAATTAGATCAATTATACCCTCAATATCCATAGGTCCCGCATGAGAGCGATGACCTTGCCAAATTGCATGGATATCTGTCAAACTTACTCCACGTAATTGAACTTTATTCCCGTTTGAATCAATAATCCAGCGAGAATATTCAAAAGGATACTGGGGATCATTAGGATCTGTAATCTTTGGCACCGTTAAAGCCGGAAGAGTTGGTTCTGCATTTACATGTTGAGAAGTAGAAATGTTTGATGTTGGTACACTAATTTTTAATGTTAAGAAGAATCCCATAAATACTGTGCTTAATATTAGAATAGTTGTAATTTTCCGATATTTCATTTTTAAAAATTCCTCTAATTTTTTTTATATAATTATTTAATAATTCTGAAGAGAAGTCTTTTAATAAATGCATATGGACAAAAATTGAAATTTTGAAAATCTTTACCACTATTAGGTTATATTTTTTCTAAACTATCACAGATTAAATACGAAAAAATAATTTAAAATTTTAATATTGAAAAAAAAAAATATTATTATTATTGTCTTCTTTTCCTTAGATTTATCATAGTAAGGACCGTAATCCATAAACTTCCTAGAAATATAAATAAATCATATCCAGGAATCTCTCCGCCTCCATGTATTACCTTATTTACTATAACATAAACAGAATCAGTTGCATTGTTTCCACTTCCATCATATACGGTAATTGTATAAATATATAGCCCAGGGGATAATCCATCAACATTTATTGTGATAGCATTACCAGAACTCCAGGAATCAGAAGCTACTTGACTACCATTTTGAATTATAGTATAGGTTGTTGGATTGTCATCTGTTGCTGTCCAGGTAATAGAATTTCCAGTATCTCCTTCAACATAATTAACATTAGAAGGCGAATTAAGAACTGGAGCTTGTGTAGGTGCTCCTTCAACCTCTACACTACCATCAATAGCGTTAGGAGTACCTATTGTTTCTATCATTGTATCTGCTAAATCTAGAATGGATAAATCTAATGAAGTACTACCTGCGCCAACTGCGGTCCAGGTAATGGTTAACAAGTGAAGTTGAGAGCTTGGGCCTGTACCCGTTGCTTCAAATCCAGCTATTGTAACCAATCCATTATCATTATCAATATTGACAGCAGAAACAAATCCTTCACTACCAGCTTCGACATCATCATCACTTGCTATTTGAATAACGTCTTCATTATAAGCAATATCAAATCCATAAGCGGCTAAGTTCTGACTACCAGTGTTAACATAGATTTCAGTCTCAAAAGTATCTCCAACTGTTTGGGTTGATACTGAGCTGAACCATACATCTCCAACAGCAGTAGAAGTGACTTTTATATTAACGGTGTCTGAATCATATAATCCATCTCCATCATAAACAGTACAGTTAATGATCCAATAACCATCTGATAGACCATCAATACTCACGGTGATTTCAACACCAGAACTCCATGAACCCCTTGCAACTATCGTACCATTTTGAGTTATAGTATAGGTTGTAGGATTGTCATCTGTTGCTATCCAAGTAATTGAATTTCCTGTAGTACCTTCTTGATGAAGAACTGGAGCTTGTGTAGGTGCTCCTTCAACCTCTACACTACCATCAATATCGTTAGGAGTACCAATTGTGTCTGTATCTGAATCTTGTAAATCGTCAATGGTTAAATCTAATGAACTGATACCTGCACCAAATGCAGTCCAGGTAATGGTTAATAAGTGGAGTTGAGAGCCTAGGCCTGTACATGTTGCATATCCAGCGATCTCAACCAATCCATTATCATTATCAATACTGACCATAGAAACAAACCCTTCATTACCAGCCTCTATATCATTATTACTTGCTATTTGAATAACGGATTCATTGTAAGCAATTATAAATGCATATAAATTTAAATTCTGACTACCTGTATTGACATAGATCTCAGTCTCAAAAGTATCACCAACGGTTTGAGTTGATACTGAGCTGAACCATACATCTCCACCAATAACAGGATCGACAGTTACATTTACAGTAACTGAGTCTGAATCAGATAATCCATCTCCATCATTAACGGTACAGGTATAGTTATAAGAACCTTCTGATAGATCATCAACACTCACGGTGATTCCAACACCAGAACTCCATGAACCTGAAGCTACTTGAGTTCCATCTTGAGTAACTGTATAGGTTGTAGGATTGTCATCTGTTGCTGTCCAAGTAATTGAATGTCCTGTAGTACTTTCTTGATAGTAAACATCTGATAGAGAATTAAGAACTGGAGCTTGTGCAGGACCTCCTTCTACAACTACACTACCATCAATATCGGTAGGAGTACCTATTGTTTCTATAATTGTATCTGCTAAATCTAGAATGGATAAATCTAATGGACTGCTACCTGCACCAACTGCGGTCCAGGTAATAGTTAATAAGTGAAGTTGAAAGCTTGGGCCTGTACCCATTGCTTCAAATCCAGCTATCGTAACCAATCCATCACCATTATGAAGATTGACGACAGAAACAAATCCTTCAGCACCAGCCACTACATCATTAACATTTGCTATTTGAATAACGGATTCATTGTAAGCAATATCAAATCCATAAGCACCTAATTTGCGACTACTTGTATTGACATAGATCTCAGTCTCAAAAGTATCACCAACGGTTTGAGTTGATACTGAGCTGAACCATACATCTCCATCTTGACCAGATAGATTAAGTGTTTTAGAAATAGAAGACTCTGGCGTTGACAAATTAATATTCATTGTTAAGTAGAATCCCATAAATACAGTGCTTAATATTAGAATAGTTGTAATTTTCCGATATTTCATTTTTAAAAATTCCTCTAATTTTTTTGTATTTTTATTCTATTTTTTTTTTTATATATTTATTTAACTAATGTGAAGAGAATATATTTTATAAAGCCGTATGGACAAAAAGTGAAATTTTGACAAGATTGGTAAAATTTACCATTAAATGTAGTAAATTCAGCAGAAATTTTCTATCATTTTTGTGCAGATTTTATAAAAAAATAAAATAGAATATAATTTTAGAAAGTTGAGTTTATAGCTATATTATTTCCAACTATTTAACAGAATGTTTTTCTATATTCAATTAAACTTTTTTTTTTGGCTTTTTAACATTTCATTGAGGATTTTCTTCCTTTCTTTTGAAGTAAGATTTGTTAATTCTTCAATAAAAATACTTTTCTCGTTTATAGGTAGATCTAGTTGATCTAATTTTTTTAGTTCTCCAGAACTTAAAGAAGAAACAAGAAAATTTTGAATAGTAGGACTAAATTCTAATAATTCATCTGAATTAATGAAGTTATTTAATATATGATTATTACTCTTAAAAATATAATTACTTCCAGGCTTTCCTATAAAATAATCAGGGAGATACTTTTTCCTGTTTAGAGAGTAAATCAATATTGAACAACTAATAATAATAGACGCATTTATTATACTAATAGGTGATAAAAGATTGTTAATTAAAGCAGTAATTATAGCATAGAAGGGATTTTCATCATCAGGTTTTTCATTATCTGGTTTATAAATCGGATAATGATCTACAGAATTAGCATTTCCAGAAATATAATAATATCCATCACAAATACCATCTTTATTTTGATCAACACCCTTATAATTATCCCAATAATTACCTATTGTCCCATTATCCCAATTATTATTACTTCCATCATCCCTCGCATGTACAATATTATTATGAAATTCATTAATATAAAATAAATTACCTCCTGAATTTTCCATTACTTTAATTCCAACAAAATTGTCTGTAAAATTATTTCTCTTAAAAGTTGAATTATAACAATTTTCTATATGAATACCATTAACACTAAAACTAATAAAATTAGAATCAATTGTAATATTAAATGTATTTAATCCAAGAAATATAGAATATAGATTATTCTCGAATGTGTTATTATATATGATGATATTATATAATTGAAAAGTAGTATTTGTATTACTTAGATGTAATCCATTATAGGAATTATCTTTAATAATATTGTTTATAATCTCAATTTCTTTTGAATTTGCAATTATAATTCCATCGTATGAGTTATCTGAGATTATATTATTTTCTATTTTTAAGTTATTGATAAGATTAAAATTGATCCCAACACTGCATTTGTTAATTATATTATCTTTTATCAATATATCTTCACTAGAATCTGAATTAAGCCCAATAAAAGTACTTTCATTTATTTTATTATTTATAATATTAAAATTATCTGAATTTATGATATTTATTCCAATTTGATGATAGTGTGTAATTGTATTATTAATAATTTCATTATCAGTACATAATCCGTCAAAATTAATACCATAAATTATATTATTAGAAAAGGTATTATTTACAATTTTCACTAGGGTACTTCTTGTTAAATAAATACCACTAATATCATTATTTTGAAATAAATTATATTCGAATGAAAGATTAAAACAATTATCTACAATTAATCCGTCGCCATTATTAGAAGAAATATTATTATTAATGAAATGGCTATTAGTGGTATTATATAAAAAGACACTACTGAGTGTATTATTCAGAACATTATTATTTCTAAGAGTAATATTATTTGAATATAAGAGTATTATACTATAAGATGAATTTTTTATATTAAAATTTGAAATTGTTGAATTATTACAGTTAATTAATATAATTTGTCCTGGAGAACCATAAATTGTAAAATTTACCGTACTTAAATTTGTAGAATTAGTAAAATAATAAATAGAATTATCATTCACTTTATTTGAAGTATCAATTTCATAGGATGTTAGTTCTGTTAAAGAATCTTCTTGATTCAAAAATATTCCACACATTTTTAAATCATTATTTTTAATTATATGACTCTCCCCATTTCCAGTAAAATATATTCCAAACTCACATCTTTTTATGAGATTATATGAATAATTACCATTTTCAGCATAACCATGTATAAAAATACCATATTTAGAAAAAAGTACTGTATTATTAAATAAAGTGGAATTATTACCTCTATCGATTATTCCAATGGAATTGGAATTAATCAAACTATTATTTCTTACGAAAGTATTTTGAGCCATATCCATGATTGAAATTCCATCATTTGTTATATTAATACAATTATTATCGATTATAGTGTTATTGATTGATTCTGTAGCTACTTTAGGTATTATTTCATAGAACTTTATAGATATTCCATCCCCAGTGCAATTATAGATAATGTTATTTTTAATAAGATTATTATAACCACCAATTTCAATACCATCCCCGAAATAAGTTACCACATTACTTATGTTATTTTTAAATATAAAAGCATCCTGAGTATTACCTGTGATACCCCTCCCATTTTCCACAATATTATTAATCTTATTCTTAATCACATCAATATTATTACTCCACTGTAATGAAATTCCATCATTTGAATTGGAATCAATAGTATTTTCTTTAATTATACTATTATTACTATGGTATATTTTTATTCCATCATATCTATTGGAATCAACTGTATTTTCTTTAATTGTGCAATTATTACTATGATAAAGTGTAATACCATGTCTAACATTTAGATAAACTATATTTTCTTTTATCGTACAATTTCTACTATATTTTAAAATAATTCCTATTCCACGATTTTCAAAGCAGTCATTATTTTCTATTGTTCCATTACTTACATTCTCTAAAAGAATTCCCCCGGTAGAATATTCTTGATTTATATAAGAAAATGAATTATAAAGAGTACAATTTCTGATAGTAAAATATTTATCAGAATCGGTTATATGGATTGGAATCATATTATTCATTCCATTTATGGTGATATTTTCAATTATATATTGATCATTCCATAAACCAGAACCATTACACCATTCTTGGTTTACTGCCCATGTCCAGTTATGTGCTCCTATACCAGTTGCACTTCCATTAATAAAAATAGGTGAAAGATACCAATAATCTGAATTTTTTATTGATCTATTATCAATATTACTTGAATTATTTACAGAATAGTTTTTTGAAATATAAAATCCTGAATTTAAAAAAAGGGTAATAACTATATATAAAATGAGTATTAAAACTAAGATAAATGGACCATTCTTAAATACTTTTCGTGAATCCAGTTTTGGAGCGCTCATTTTATATTTTTCTTATATTTTCTCTAATTTATTTTATTTAATCCTTTTTTCAATCCATTTTATATAAAAATATTTTTTTTAATAGATTTGTCATAAATATAATTAAAGTAATAGTGATATAATAAACAAATTGAACAAAAATTGAATTTTCCATAGTATTACATCTTCTGATAAGAGTTGATTTATTTTTTTGATACGTCATTTTTTCATAATTTGTTAAGAAATTTTACTTCTTCTATATATGATTTGATTATATATATCATAATTTATTACATATTTTTTTTTTTTATTAGATAATTCCACAATTTTAAAATCCATTAATTTCTCTAAATATTTCTTTACTGTATTATAGTGCATAGAAAGTATATTAGTAATATCTAAAGCACTTATAGGATGCTTTTTTTCCTTAAATACATTCAATATTAATTTTACTTTTTCATTTGCAATATAATAAAAAATTTTATAATATTTGGGTTCTGATTCAAACGAAAATATAACTTTATGTTTTTCTATCATTATTGTCTTTACAAATTCAAATTTAACTAAAAAGTTCAAATGCCAGATTACCTGATTAGCTCCTACATTGAATTTTTTTCTCAGATCATAAATAGTTGAACCAGGATTATTTACAATATATTCATATATATTATGTCTTAAAGGATTTTCTAATATGTTATCTTTAACAAGTTTCGAACCTATTATGATTACTCTTTTTTTAATTAAATCTTTTACAATCCTTAAGATTTTTGCTTTAGTAAAGTTTTGATTATTTTTTAATTGGAAATTTAAAAAATGAGTTAAATCCATGATACGAGAGATTGGCTTTTTTTTTGTATATTTTTTTATTAAATTGTATACAATCTTCTCATCTTTTATTGAATATATTATACTCATTTAAAAATCTCAGACAATTAAGATTTGGAATAATTATTTAATTCTATAAATTATATTTTTAATAATATTTCTGATTTAAAAAAACTGCTTTTTTTATTTTTTTTTTCTTCACATATTTTAAATCATAATCTTTATTAGCACATG
>CAZGJX010000009.1:0-66217 GCA_964525635.1 uncultured archaeon | reverse complement strand
GGAACGTGAGCTGGGTTTAGACCGTCGTGAGACAGGTCGGATTCTATCTACTAGGTACGTCGGAAGACTGAGGGTAGCGGAAAATCAGTACGAGAGGAACATTTTGCGGGCGCCTCTGGTGTACCGGTTGTTCGACAGAGCATCGCCGGGCAGCTACGCGCCAACGGATAAGTGCTGAAAGCATCTAAGCACGAAGCCGGACCCGAAAAGAGTCTTCCAATCTTGTTCCATAAAGTAATTAAATGTTTACATCATTTATTCTGATGAGTTGGTAAGACCTCTGTGTTGGTCAAATACCATCTTTAAATAATCAAGTATTATTCATCATAGAATAAATATTGGGAAATATGATATTGCAAGAGCAGGGCATGGTGACATGAACTGCGGAAACGAGACGAGCGCACCCGTAAAAGACGGGGTAGGTGAGATGGGGGTGTGCGCAGGAAGCTTCCGGGCGACCTGTTTAGCCTGCCATTCTCAATAGCGCAAGTGTGTGGTGTTGAAAAGGGACATTGTGGTTCAGGCTTAGAACGCAATGGGTAAAAGATGTATGAAGAAGATAACATAATATAATGATATGGGAGTTGTTTCTAAGATCCTTTTTTTCTTTTTATTTTTAAACATAAAAAAAAATTAATCAGAATATGTTATATATTTATTTTTATAACGTTCTGCTTATGGTTTTACAAAAATTTAAATAATCCATACTTGATTTTAAAATAAATTCAATTTTTCTTATAAAAAATAAAATAGAAAATGTCAAAAAAAAACTGTCCTTATTGTAAAGAAGAAAGATCCTCAGAAACTACTTATTGTATAAATTGTGGTAGAAATTTTAAAAATCCAGATAAATATAGATATAAAAAAAATGAGAAAAAAGAAAATAACAGTGATAAATCGAGTGATGAGATAAAATTAGCAGATGGATCTAAAGAAAATAACAGTGATAAATCGAGTGATGATGTCAAATTAGAAGATGGATTTAAAGAATATACTATTGCTGAATCGATTGATGATGTCAAATTAGAAGATGGAGAAACCTTTGAAGAATATATTGAGAGAATGGATAAATGTTTTCCATATGGAAAAAGTCATAAGGGGAATGCCTTATTATATCCACACCCTGCTCCTCCAACGATTGCTTGGAGAGATAACATGAAAAAAGAAGAGGATTGGGGAGCTTTAAGACGATCTGGATTAGGTAGAAAATTAAATCCAACTCTATTTATTGCATTGCTTATTTTCCTTCCAAATATGTTATTATCTCCATTACTTTTTATAATTTATCATGATTCTACGGAATTAGCATTACAACGTTTTTTAAAAGAATCAATAATAGGTCTTGCTTATATTATTATTGCTGCTTTCTTAACAATAATCATTGGATATGCACTTAATAAAATGGATGACTTAGTCAAACCATATGGAAAAAACAAAGATTCAATTCAAATTTTATTTATTGATAAGTTGGAATATTGGAAGTTTGGTGAAAAGATATATAGAGCTATTGGAAAAAAGATATGGTTCATTTTAGGAGGAATTGGTTTTTTAATAATTAACCTAATAGCACTTTTTCCTGTATTTAATTATGATATCTATCTTAATCAATTAGAAGCCCCTATACCTCATTGGACTGTTATTTTTCCATGGCTTACTATGTTTGGAATATCTCTAATAGTTTTAATCATAATTCTTTTTTTAGGTGCTATAATATACGGAATGTTTAAAGTTACTAGTTTAGGAAAGAATCGTAATAACGTTACTGGTTTAGAAAAAAATCGTAATAACCTTACTATAACTAAATTTTTAAAAATGATGAAATCTTTAAATAAAATTCTAGATAAAGTACAAAAATCTTTGGAAATATCTAAAAAAAAATCTTCAAATGAGTCTCCAACAGCATTAGTCGATTTTAAAGATGAATTATTCGTTGGGGGAAGAACATTCTATGAGTTTCAAAGAGGAAATAGAAAGATTGGAGAATTCTTATTCAATCTTGCAACATTCTTAATTATAATTTGTGTCACTTTTGGTATTTTACTATGGTTAGTTGTCCAATTAAAGATTTTCCCCTCTTCAATGGATGACGCAATTATGACATTTACGATTGCATTAACAACTATCGGAATTCTTAGTCTATGTTTATTTCTTTTTCCTCAAATTGGAGTTCATACATTTTTAAAAAGAACTAAGTATGAATTAATTGATCAATTTATAATGATGGCATCTAGACTTGAATTTATATATTTTCATGCTTTAATAGATCCAAGCATTCTTAGTAAGGTAGATAATACTTGGCATTCACGGAAAGAATTATTAGAAGAAGTGAATTTAGTTAAGGGTATTGTTGCTGAAGTTAAGAAATATGGTACTTGGAGTTATGATTTTCCAGAAATTCTTAAATTAGTTGTTGTTGCAGGTTCAACTATTATTCCTGTCATACTTTCTTTTATTGGAATTTAAAAAAAAGAAATTTCTTTTTTTGTGGTGTTGAAAAGGGACATTGTGGTTCAGGCTTAGAACGCAATGGGTAAAAGATGTATGAAGAAGATAACATAATATAATGATATGGGAGTTGTTTCTAAGATCCTTTTTTTCTTTTTATTTTTAAAAAAATTCAAAAAAATAAAATTAAGTGCAAATAAATTGAATAACCTTAACGTAAATAAGTTCATTTAGCTTATAAAATTTATAAATTTATAATATCTTGAAATTATTCTGTTTGTTTTAAATTATTATTATTGACATTATGGAAATTAAAAAAGAAATAATAAATATTAATTCTATAAGAATTATCTTACTTTTTTTATTTAATGGACAAATATATCTAAAAAAGATATGTTTTAGTACATAAGATTTAAATATAAATAACAAATAAACAGCAATAGAACGATTTTAATATTGTTATGATTCAAGAAGATAATAGCTCTGATTCATTTGAGATTTGGACTAATAATTTGACAAAAGTCTACAGAACGGAAGAGAGAAGAATTATTGCGGTAGATGGAATCGATATTCGAATGGAAAAGGGAGTTCATGGGCTTCTCGGTCCAAATGGAGCAGGGAAAACCTCCACAATCAATATGTTAATTGGGGCAATTTCAATTACAAAAGGAGAGGCAAGGATCAGAGGATATAAAGCAGGTTCTATGGAAGCAAAGCGATTAATAGGATTTTTACCACAAGATCCCGCATTTTATAGAGCATTAACGGGGAAGGAGTATATTTCGTATATTGCTCAGTTAAAAGGGCTAAAAAAACATGAATATCAAGAAAAAATTGATGAATTACTCCTTAAGTATGGGATAAAACACGCTGAAAATAGACTTGTTAAATATTATTCGGGGGGGATGAAGCAAAGACTTGCGCTTGCAACAGCTTTAATTGGTGATCCCCAAATCTTAATTTTGGATGAGCCAACATCAAATCTCGATCCTATGGGGAGGGATGAGTTTATCAAAGAGATAAGATCATTATCAAAGAAGATGAGTATATTTGTATCTAGTCATGTCTTATCTGAGATCGAACAAATGTGTGATCGAATTACAATCATAGATTTTGGAAACATAGTTTTAACTGATTCTATTGAAAGTATAAAGAAAATGCATTCCCAAGAGAACAATAGATATGTACTAGATACCAATTCTAATGATACTGTAATAAAAGTATTAGATAAACGAGATTTTATTGATAATATTTGGATAGAAGATAAAACTAACTATATAAAAATCATCCCAAAAGATGAGGATCTCCTACAAAAAAGTATTCCAAAAATAATAGGAGACCTTGACGTGCAGTTGCGTAAGTTTTTCAGAGAGGAGTTAAGTCTTCAGGAAATCTTTCTGGATATTTTAAATAAAAGGAGGGAAGCATAAAATGTCTGCTCACAAGTTTTTACGAGAAGAAGAAAATAAAACTGCTAAGTCTTCAAAAATATCAAAAGATGATAAATCTTTTAAAAATTCTTCTCTCTTTACATCATCCATCGCAATATTTAAGAAAACTTTATTCAAAGATATTACTTTAAGAAAGAGATTTCTACTTTCCCTTTTATTTATGTTAATCGGTCCTTTTCTACTCTTTCTTTTTATTGATCAAAGTCGACTTAATAAGTCAAACTCGATTTTAGAAACTCCAGAAATTTTGTATGCTGTTTTTTTCTTTTCCTTTTCATTAGTATTTCCTTTATTAATCTCGGTATTTTCAGCACCATTAATCTCAAGTGAAATCTATGAAGGTACAATGCAGACCTTAGTGAGCATTCCAATCAGAAGAACTCAAATCTTTATAAGTAAATTTCTTGCTGTATTTGTATATGGGGTGTTTTTAAGCTTTATATCTTTGTCAATAATTTGTATAATCTCTTATCTAATCCGTCCTTTTCAGGATATTTTTATATTTTTTTTTATCAATTTTCTGTATTCTCTCATAATTTTATTCTTTTTTGAAAGTATCTCTATTGGAATTTCTTGTTTATATGATAAACCAAGAATTGCTTTCCTTATTCCGTTGGGGATTATTCTTTTTGTATTTATAGCTTTTATGGTTATAAAACCTTTACTTCTGTCTGATTATTATGGACCAAGTAAGTATGAGACATACCAAATCTATCATTTTGACCTTAATTATCATTTTATAAATTCATTTTTTTTTTTAATAGAAATATTTTACTCTTTTTCAGATTATTCCAATACATTCCTCAATATGTTTGGAGTGGTTAAAAATGGAGTCCCGACTAATTATTGGCATCCTCTGGCATCGTTTGTACTGATTATTTCTATTGCGTTCATCTTTATGATTATTGGTCTTTTACGCTTCATAAAACGAGATATTAATCGTTAAGAAAAAAAGGGCTCTTTAAAAAAAAAGAAAAATTATTTATAATAGGTTAGAAGACTCCAACGGTTTGAAAGGATTTTTAATAGTTCAAAATCAAATCCCTCTGTCTCGGAAATCAAAACAGTCTCACCATAATCATCTTTATAACGCTTAAAGGTTTTAAGAATTTTTTTCTTGATATAAGGAATAAAAGAATCGTTATCAATGCATTTATCCCAAATTGAATCCATACACTCTTGGAGCTTGTCTTGAATCTCATCTTCAAATTCGTCAATATCATCACTTTGTAGTAGTGATTCTTCTGTGAGTTTTAAATCAATCTTAAAAAAATTATCAGAATAGACAGCCCCTCCCGAATACCCTATGTAAAATCCGATATAGGATCGAGACAGTTTTATATAGGACATGCCTATTCTCATTCCTCTGCACTCTGGCTCGTAATAGATGAGTGTGTTGACATTCATATGATATATTCGCCCTCTCTATCTTTTTGGTTTTGGATGGATGTTTTATTCGTTCTACTGCTTGGTATGTATTCTATGTAATCGGAAAAGTCGTTAACGATTAGAATATCGTTGAGCAAATCGTAAAACTCGTCGAATAACATTGATTTTAGTGTCTTTTTATCAAATTTGGAATCATCAAATGTTTCATTATCCCATTCTTTCGAGTTAATTTCTACCTTAAAGACTAATTTCATTTTTTTTGATCCCTCTTTTTTTTAATTTTTTGTTAATTATGCCAATTGATATTTGTCTAATTTGATCTTTGTAAGCCATTTGTCAAGGAAGGAATTGAGTTAGATGCTTATATAAATGGATTTTTATATGGCACTACGAACTACAATCCTTCTTTAGATCAGTATTCACTTTCATTTGGCTCTAAGAATGATTATTCGACAATGTTTGCATATTCAGATTCCCTTCTAAGTCCGTATATCTACTCAAACATAAATCCTCTAAATAGGATCTGCTGGGAATTTAATTCTAATGATGGATTTGGAGTAATTAAGCATATATTGGTCGAAGATGACATTGAGATCATCAATCCAATTACATTTAACACAACACAAACATTACACCTTTCCAATTTATATGATATGGGTTTTGTACTTCAAAATTATGTTAGAATAAGAGATGTTTATTATATTAATAAAACAACAAATGAAATACATACTTTACCTTTCGGAGAATATTTTATCGATAATAATGGAGTTGTATCCTTTCCAGAATATTCAATTATTCACAGACTATATAATAATTCAAATGAAATTGTTGATAAGAATCTATATTTTATCTATGATAAATCTCCTTATGCAAATGTGCTTAACCTTAAGAATGCTGATGGATTCTATATAGAAATAGGAATTCCAGATATATATTATAGACATACTACGATTGGACAATTAAAAATTAACTTTAATGATGTAACTGGAAAATCTTTCACAAAAACCTATTTTGATGTTGATCTTCGCAAATATTTTACATCAAGTGAGAGAGAAAAATATGGAGAAGAGATTTTTGGACTAGGAAAAATGATAATGATACCATTTTATATTAATTTAAAGGAAATAGCTTTCTCAAATCCTCATACCATTTTTGATTTGAGCCTTATAGAATCAATCTCTATTAGAATTTCTGATAATGAATATTTATCTAGTTCACTTTTACAATATGAAAATGATCTTTCTATTTTGAATCTCCCATATCAAAAAATAATTGTAAAGTCGATTAAGCTCTATAATTTAATTACGGATGATATTGAAGAAGATGAGTTTGGATTTGTAAGTTCTAATATTAAATTTGTTGGGAAAAATTATTTTAATTATTTTACCGAGGAGTTTTTTAGAATAAAACGAGAACGGATAAATCTAACAGGATTAAGCATATTCCATAATGATGAGCTAATTACAGCATCGATGACTCTGGAATATTCAGATTATTTTGATCTTTATTTACGATTTAATGATTCACTCTCTCGAATCCCCCTTGAAGATATCTATTATATTCCATTATCTATGTGTAACACATCTTCAGATGCAAAAGAGATTTATAGTCTTACAAATCTTCATTGGATTACTCAGAAAGATGAGCTATCCCCATTGGATTTCACATCAAAATATTACTATGCTAAAATTCAATCGCCCTATGACTTAGGAACTCATAACGTCAGCTTTCTTTCTATTGGAACTCCATTATATAAAATATCGCTTGAAGATGCTCTAGTAATTAATCTAACTGTTATTCAAGAATCATTGTCAGGACAGGAACCTATTTATTTGGAACAGGATATATATGAAATTAATTATGGAGATGATCTTCTTTTAAAAGGTTCTGTTTTGGATAACGATGAAATTCTTGTTAGGGATCAGGTCTATCAATATAAATATCAAGAAGCGTTTGATGGAAAAATTAGCGTTAAATTAGATATTATAGCTCCATATGGGGATGACAATTTTATAGATAAAAAACAATTTGCTATCTACTATCTTGATGAAAATTTGGAAAAAATACCGCTTTATGTTAATATTAACGGTGAATTTTATATAGATAATTCAATAATAAACTCGCAAAAAATTCCTCAAATACACTATGTAAATAATGAATTTATTATAAATATCAATTGGAATACATCATCTGCTAATTTTATCGATTATGATTGTGAGTTATTGGTATCTTATAAAATGTTAAAAGGACACCCAATATCTCCGTTATCATACAGTAAAATTGATGAATTTAATCATGATACCTTTTCAAATCTAGTAGAAATCCCGTTTGTTGAGTATGACGTATTAAATAAACAGTGGAAAACTGAAGATAATATAAAAGATATTTACTCAATTAATAACCAACTTCTATATAGAGAAATCACACAATCGGAAATAACAATCCAAGGACCTAAGTATTTGGAAAATGGGGATATTATTCCTTTAGATATAATATCATTTGATCATGCATTTGTAAATAAATCAGGACTAGCTATTCCAATACAATTAGATCCGCAGAATTATACCTATTTGATAACCTCTGAGGGAGATCTTTACTTTAAATACCTAAATTATGAAAATGGAGATGTAATTTCCATTGGATATTACTCCTACAACCCGATTTATTTAGATCATCCTTTATACAAGGAGAATTTGGATTATATTCGAATTTATTCCCATGATAATTTATCACATTATCATGAATTTTTACCAGACGAATTTAATATTTCAAGTGATGGATATGCCCTTTATTTGCCTTACCTTTATGACACCATCATAAAATCGGATTCTTTTAATATGTATGACACAATTGAGGTAAAATATCACGCTCCACTAAAGAGAAGAGTTGATCTTTCTAGTTCGTTACTATTGATGGTTCAAGATGAGCAAGGGAATTATCTTCCGATTGATACACTCCCTATAGACTCATTAGGGTTATTTGAATACCAAAAAACCTTTTCTATTGATGATCTCCAGCTCCCAATGTGTTATTCAAAGACGATTGTAAATATGAGACTGGATTATCTACCAATAAAGGTCTTTAATAAATCAAAAGAAGAGTATGAATCAATTGAATATGAATATAATGGAGATAAAAAATATGCTTTAAAAGAATCAAATGATTGGATAAAAATTTTTAGGGTACATACGATTCCAAAGAAAATAAAATTGGAAATGGTCCAAGATCCTACCCAAAATATTGTAATCGCCCAAAGCTTTAGAGAGAATAGAGAATATTATCTTAATCGTAATCCTCTCGAGGCAATTGAAGAAGGTGAGGAATATACATCACTTCAAATTGATGCCTTAGTAAAACAAAACTATGAATTTATCTATAAACTTACTGACCTTTATGAAGATAAGCCTTTAGAAAACATGATAACTTGGATGCAGTTAGGATTCATGCCAAAAAGCGCAACTCAGTTCCTAAATCAAAAAGCGATTACTGAAGATGGAATACCTATTTATTTTGAATCACTAGGAACAGAGCTTTATTCAAGTGACGGTCCAGGTGATGCTCCAAATAAAATGTTTGGAAGACCTCTTTTGCATGCTGTAAATGATCCAGAAAATTATACGGCATATGCTCCTTACATTTGGGATTATGGTCTTACAAATGAGTTTGGAGAAGTGACCTTTAATGTCTCATTTAATCAGGAATATCTTGATGATTTCAAAGCAATATTTGGAGATGTTTACGATATCACCTCAACTGAAGATATTGTGCTTTATTTGAGGGTATTCACATCCTATTTCCAGTGGGATGATATGATCATTTCAAATCCAAAAGATTATCTTTGTTCTAAAGATGGGGATGTATTTGATGGGAGTGAAATTTTAGAAGAATATGACTTTACTGATCTTGCACTCCATGATTCTACTTACATCGAAGGAATTATTCGCCTTCATAGACGTGATATTGCATTAGGAATTACTGATAGAATTTCATACAAGATAGAGAGCAATATGACTAAATTTGATCCTCTTTCTCTTAACCTATACTGTACAGAGGCAGATCCAATCCCTAAGGGCGAATTATCTTCCCTTTTTTCTCTTACAACACTATATAGAGCTGATCAATTAGAACCTAACTCTATTAATATTCTTGAAGATAATTACACTTATACTGCTGTTCTTCAATTTATTGATCCCGAGGGAACTCCAATAAGAAATCCATATATACAGGATGAAATTATATATGATTTCTACTATCCAATTGAAAAGACATATGACGGGGGAAAAATCACTATCTCAAACGAGACAGTTGCATTAATAATAGAAGACTTAGGATATGGAATATCATCGGTAAGAATTCAAGTATTACAATCTAAATATTATAAATTTTCCCCAATTGTTAATGTTCCATTTGAAATCACTTCTGAAAATTATCTAAAATTTGGAGAAAAAAATATAATAATTGATTTAATCGATCCATTTATATCAGCATGGGGCGAGGCAGAGTCAGGCGGAGAGGAAATGCCCTTTGAAAGTAATTACCCTTGGTTATTGGGGACAATCTGGGTGGAACCCGATTTTCTTGGAGAATTAGATGATAAAGAGCGCTCAATACAAGATTATATTGATATTAATCTCGATTGTACTGTATATAATAATGATGGAACAACAAGCACCTTTCCATTACGACAAAATGTAATGTTAAGAGCTGGAAATCATGATGGAATAATGACTTTTAGTACAGGATTAGGTCCAGAAGATTCCTTTCTGATGGGACTTCAATGTGATTTAAACTTAAGCTTTAGCATTGATTATAATAGCGACCAAATTTACGAAGATTTACGTGATGTTGAAATAATTCTTCTTGATCTTCGATTAGAGGCAAATCCTTCAAGCGATTGTCCAATTACTTATTGGTCCCTATATGATAATGAATTTTTCTCAAATATAATTGATATCGAAATCATTAGGGATTCAATTCAAGCGGAGACTGGTCTTGTCACTCTTGGTGGAATGGTAAATGGAGAGCGATACGGTCAAGAAATATCATTTATTTACTTTAATGATACAATAGAATATTCATTATCTTTTGAAAATGAGCTTTTGTCTCTACCTGCATTAGAAAATATCATTCCGATAATGGTGAGTGGAAGAAAGGATGGATATGAATTTGAATTTTCCCAAGGAATTGATTGGATTCAACCATACAGTAATTCTGAAGCTCCACATGAAACATCACTTATAAGATTCATTGGAGAAAATCGACCAGATGAGGGAACTGAATTTACAATCACCTATAAGTTTGAATTTAATTATCAAGATAATTATTTTGGAAAAATTATTTTAGGATATTCAAATAACTTAAACCAGAGCTCTATTGAATTTAAATTACCGAATGGATTTCTTCCCAATTCCAGTGAATCTAGATCTCCTATGTATACAAGGTTTATAGACAGATATATAGGTACGGGAACTACCACGGAATATATTTTAGACTATGGGCTTGAGGGAGTATCTAACTGGGATGATGAATTATTCATAATTTATAATGAGCAAGAATTAATCAACAATTTCGGTAGTATCTCAAAAGATATATCGATAGGTCATCCTAAAATAATCTTCAGTTCTGCTCCGTCCCAAGGTATTGAGTTTAGTATAAAATATGGAATTAAAAGCCAATATAGTTTATCATATGGGTTTCAAAAGGCAGGAAAATCCTTTAGTGACTCAATAAGACTCCTTAAAAATGATGAATCATCCCCACAGATAATAGATCCCGCAGATAAATTGTTATATACATATTCAGTAGGAGATCCATCCCTTTATATTTCACTGGATGATTTTAATGAGAAAACAACCTTAAAATTACTTAGTGTCCCCTTACTTTTCAATCCTGAAATTAATTTAAACTTTTATTTTGATGAGATTTTATTAAATATTATAGAGCAATATGAGTCGACAGTAAATAATGCTCTAAAAATTGATTTCAAATATATAACAAATAATGGATTTTATGAATTTTATTCAGATCCTATTATTCTTGATTTGGACTATGAAGATTTATCATATGATATTGTAGACAATTCGTATTCCATAAATTATAACAAAGATCTTTCCAGTATTTATGATATGGTTGGAACCGATAATCTCGATATTGAAATAATGATTTCTCAAATTGGGAATGGTTCACTACCTCTACCTTATATAATCCTTGATCAGTTTGATTACCTAACAGATGAACATATCATTGAAAATTATGATAATATACCTTATACAGCAGATGGTGATCTAGATGTAAATTCGATTATTCATACACCTCATTATTTCCAAATTTTCAGCCATAATTTTCTACAAGGATTTGATTTAATAAACAATTCACAAGTTACCGTTGGTCTTCAAGGATTACCTAACACAACCTTGGTTTCTCTCAGAGAGACAGGAGACGGCGAGTTTTACTTCCAATATTTTGGAGATGAGAAGACAATTTCTATATCTGAGGCTAATGGATATTCAATTCCTAACCTTGGTATGTTTATTAACTCTTATAATTTAGACAGTCCCCTATATCAGGAAGGATATTTAGATTTGTATTATGGAAGCGGGACTGAAATTGATGGAGAAGCTCATTATAGCAATGAAATAGTTATGCAATATGAAACTAATCCAGTTAATAATTATTATTCAATAGTTGAGAATTATATCCCTATCTCTTGGGAGGAGACCTATGATTTTACCGATAAATTCTTATCAACTGAGCAAATAGAAGTTACAGGGGAGGTATTTTACCATCAGCTATTTAAATTAACAGAAGATATTAATGACACCACCGAGATAAATAAAATTTTTGATAATTATCCCAAGACTGTTTATTTTGGAATTCAATTACCTAACGATTTAGATATTAACAGGATTAGAGCTGTTGGTTTACCATATTCTTACGCTATAAGTTCTCAAGGATTCCCAATTGGAAAAAATAAGAGCGAATATTGTATTTGTATTGAAAATGGTGCTCAAATTTTTGAACCATCTCCTTCCCAATATGTATTAGAAAAAGAGATTGATTATACTCTTGAATATGATGAGAATGGAACTGCTTATCTGCTCTTTTTCCGTCCCTCTTATGATCTTGATATGTATACAGATGATGCTAATCAAATCATGGTTGATTATTGGGTAAATACTGAATTCCAAAGATTAAAAGATTATGAAATTCTTGAAAATCCTCAAGATCCGTTCAGCTCCCAAATAAAATGGAATTATATTTACAGTACTGTAAATTCATTTAATATCCATCCAGATTTTACCCATTCAAATACATTTACAATTAACTATTATGCCTTGGAATGGGAATCTGTTGATGAACACTATATTCAAGATGCAATAGACAGTTTTATCTTCCAGCAAGAACAATCTTACAATGTTTCAATTCTATATTCTGGTGATACCAGTTCGGAGCAGTTCAGTCTTCGATATATCCTCCCAGAAGGGCAATATCTACAAGGAAAGAGAATTTATTCTTCAATCTACGTACTTGCACAAGTAGGAGATGATGAGGACTCTCTTTGTACTATAAGATTGACAAATAACGATCTATTTAATTGTATTGAACAGGAAACAACAAATTCATATAATTATACCTTACATTTTGATGAGGTTAATAATTACATTAAATCAGTAATGGGATCAGAATACGAGCTTGTTGATGATTCCTATCTTTATATTATGGTAAAGTATAACTCTACTTTACTCAAATATCCTCTAAGTCATACACCCTTTAATTATGAATATTTAGAGGAAAGTCATAATGCTTATCATATTGGGCTCTATATTGATGATGAATTTATTTCATATTCAAATGAGTCTCTATTTGATGAATATGTGGTTAAAATCGAAAATAATTTTATTTATTTTGCTCAAAGACAAAAAGGTCAATTGGGATATATCTCTCCACAAAGTAAGATTCAATTGGAATATAAATATAAACTTCAGCCCGGACTTTTAGATCGTAAACACTTTTTAATCATTACCTATCCATATTCCAATACATTTGATACCCAATTTGGAGCTTCAAATTCTTCAGATATTATTTATAGGGAGAAATATCGAAAGCTCAGTGGGGGATCAATTATTTCGCCATTTGATTATTCAGTCTCAATAAATGATACCTACAGTCTCTATTTATCATATCGACTCAATCAGAGAGATTATTTTGAAAGGAAGTTTGAAATAAAAGCGGAGTACTATGTACCTTGGGAGAATGGATATATATATAATTATTTTCCAGATGAGCTTGATTCTTATCTTGAGACTCTTATGACAAACGAGAGATTTACATCTGTTAATATATACTATTTCGATAATAATGGAGTAATGAAATTTCTAGATCAATCTCATTATATAGTTGAGTATTTATATGGGGAATTGACAGGATATATTTTAATTAAGGATGATGGAAATGAATTAGTATCCCCTGATCTCATTAACAAGGAATTTTATATATCCTTTATTTCAAATATAGATGATAAAGAATTTGCTAATTATAAATTTATATATGATCCAACAGATAATATCGCTGAAACAATTGATTTAATATATTGGGATATAGACAGTGTTGATGGAGTTGATGTTTTTCCAAATTTGGATGCCTATTACTATCTTAATGAGGAAGAATCAACATTAACCAAAGTAGTATGTCATTCTTCTCAGATTGCCGCATATTTAGATGATGGAAAGGAATTAGAATTTGATATAGCAGGAGAATTAGGAGAATATGATTCTTTACTACTTGATCAGATTCATGCAGGTAATTA
Organism: uncultured archaeon; assembly: GCA_964525635.1. Taxonomy (GTDB): domain Archaea; phylum Asgardarchaeota; class Lokiarchaeia; order Sigyniarchaeales; family SOKP01; genus JAFGOA01. The sequence continues at coordinate 52,126 of CAZGJX010000009.1, read as the reverse complement.
TACAGCACTCTATATAGATACAAATATCAAGAATTTGGAGAGCTTGGAGTACCTAAAGATTGAGCTGTATGATCTTTTAGGAAATATGCTTACTTATACTCAATATATTTTAAAAGAAGAGCTTGAAATGTATGATAATAATATTAAAGTAGAATTACCTAATGAATTAAATTCACTACAAAGAATAGTATTTATACCTCTTTTTAGAGAGGATCAAGAATATTCAAATGATAATGATATTGGTATTGCAAGAGTTCAAACAATTGATGTTAATGATGATTCTCTTTCATACTCTGGTAATAATATTGAGTATATTGATATTCATTTAGAATATGACTTATTAGTTAATAATACTAATTCAGAGTATGAACTTGCTTATGTATTTAATGAAAGATTAGAGCACCTAATTTTTCCAGAAAATACCCCAATTGTATATGATACCCTTAATGATGATAATGGTAAGATATTATCGTATGTATTGAGAATACCAAGGAAATATATAGATCCTATAACAAATGAGACAACATCTTTCAAAATAGGAGAAATTCTTGCAATCCGTTATAATTCCCCAGTTAAAAAAGGAATATCAATGGCAATAGGGAAAATGTATTTTGAGAACAATTATCATCCAGATATCGAGAAAGCACAACTTATGTTTATCAATGCTGATACACCCCAATCATATTTACAATTTACAGAAGATTATTATTACAATATACCTCTACGACCAACTCCATTTGATACTGAAATCTCGGGAAGGTTTAAAGCAGTGAAAATTGATCTTAATTTCACATCGCTCTATGAATTAATGGGGGAGGATTCTCTAGATTTCAGCAATATAGTCTTTTCCGTACCAAATCCTTGTTATGAATTAACGATTAATGAGATCATTATCGTTAAAGATGCTTATGAGCCTACTTCTGAGTATGGATCATATAAAAGTAGAGTATGGCAATATAGTGAAATTGAGATGTTTAGAGCGAGTAATGATCCTACAAATGATTGTTATCAACTATCCTTAGAAAATGAGCCTCTTTTTTACCCAAATACCGAATGGATAGAATATTTAAACATATTCGATGAGGATGGTAATTATTATAGTGCAGGAATTATAGGAGATCAATATCAACTTCTTTATAACCAAGATAACCATTCATTTACATGGAATCCAGAATTTAATCAATTTCCAGAGTATTTTGGGATGGAATGGGAGGAGCCACTAATAATTGCTCCTAATAAGACTCTATATTTCCAATACTGTACCTCCACCTCATGGACAAAACCAATTAGAATAGAACAGGAAAATATCGATCTTGAATCAATTAGAGTTATTTATAATTATAACAATCTTTTACGACCAGAGCATTATAATTGGTATCAAGATTATTTCAAATCTTCCCATTCCTATGAGAATATTGCTTATTCATTTAGAGATGAGGTAGAGTATAGAGTTACCCAATATTATTATGAGTCATTTACCGCGTATAAAGATATAACTACATATACTCATACATTTGATATAGGAGATCTCAGTTTCCAAGATGATTTTATTAATGTAGGTTTATATAAAGTGGTAGGATTAACCCCAACGTTTGAGACCGAAATTCTAACAAATAATGATAATTATAATCTTAATTTTAATACCGATAATAATTCTTTGACCATTGTAAATCTCGAAAGTGCGGGATTAAATAAATTTGATCTCATAACAGTAATTCTAAATTACAGCTATGGACCAATTTCAAGCTATTCCGAGATTCAGTTAATGGAAAATTTCAATGAAACCTATTTACAAGATCCTACGGAAAGTTTTTATAATCATGTCGATATTAACTTTAATTACATAAGTTATTCAGGACAGGTTTTATTAGCTGAAAATTCTGAACTTATAACAAGTGATCTTACCAGTTTTAATTCAATTCCATATTGTCTAAATCCAGATATAAGTATTGATTATGAATTATTGAAATATAATTCAGGATTATATGATAATTTTGAACTCTATTATGATGAAAGTTCAATTATTTATGAAGCAGATATAGATTTCGATGGAACAATAGAATATAAGCATACTCTTGATCTTGATAGAGATGGAATTATTGATGTTATTAAATATGGTATATCTGACTCTGAGAATGAAGGAGAAATCATTTGGCATACAATAATTCAAAATTTCAAGGGATATCAAAGTAAAATTATAAGAGACTCTGAAGATGAAGTCCAAACAAAATGGTTTGATATTGATGATACTGTATTTGCAAGTTATAATTTTAATGTATTAAAATTACTATCTATGCTTCTATGCATACCCACTTTGATAGATGGAATTGCAAGTATGATGTTACCTGATGTGGATTATTGGGCACAAAAATCTGAATATAGACAAATATCAAAGGAAGAATCAAATTATTATGAATATTATAGTATTATAATCGATGAAAATCTAGATGGATTAAATGATAAACAATTAGATTATGAAAGAAATGAAATTTTAACGAAATACGAAGTAACAACTTTTAAAAAGACGATATTATCGGCAAAGTATCAAGATATTTATTCTTATTTAGGTGAATATATAGAAAGAAGTATTGATAGTTTTACTTCTAATTCACGTGAAGATTTAGTCTTCAATGAGGCATTAACAGAAGATATCCTCGATTTAGGAGATTTTAGTAATTGTACAGATCACGTAAAAAATAATGAAGAATATTTAAGAGCGACATATAGGAAATTTAAAGAAAATATAACTTCAATATATAAAGAAAGTTTCACTCAAGAAAGATTAACTATTATTGATTTTGATAATGAAGGTGAAATTGAAGAACAACGAATCTATTCTGATGATTTTAAAAATAGTGAATCATATGATATTAATCAGCTATTTAAAACAAGAATATCAGAACATAGCATAACTAATACTATAACAGGAGAACAAATTGTAATTAGTTTTGATCCAAATTTATCTTTTACAGATCCTATGAACATATCATGGATAGGAGAGACGTGGGGACCTGATAATGTCCCTCTTAAGTTGGATTCTCTTCAAATAATTGGAGAAGATTACACCTACACAACAAATATATTTGAAAGAGAAATATATATTAGAATTCCAAATAGATTCAGCTTATATAATGATTATGGTATTCAATCAAGAGCAAATACATACGATAACGGTTATGTTGAATATTTAACTGAAGGAATTATGTTAACTCCCCAAGATGGTCAAGTTTACTATTCAGGAGATATAAAATTATTTAGTAATAATAATGCAAAAACAGATGGCCATTATTTCTATGTTGATTCTAATCTTGATGACTTTTATGAGACTGTTTATATTCTTAGTGCTGAGAATTCGACTAAAGAGGATGGAATTCCTATATATGATGTTATATCCATAGGACTTAATTATGATGGAATTCATGATCTTGTACCTTATGAAAAGATAAATGGATATGAAACGTATAGAACTGATTTCTATGATTTATCATCAGAAAAAGTTAAATTTGGTTCAGATTGGATTTATCGTTTTGGTAAGCTCAGAAATGAAGATTTATTATTTCCCAAAGAAGATAAAATATGGGAAAAATATAAACCTAAAGACCATATCTTTGAAATTTATAAACTAGTTGATATATCCTCTAATCCAAAATTTTCAACTCTGTTTTATGAGATAAGACATAGAACTTACTCAGATACATGGAAAATTTATAAAGACCAATTATCACGAGATATTGTTGAGCAGACATTTATAGTCACTACAACATCCATAATATCTAAAATGGTTCAATCAGCTATGACTGCTTCAGTATATTTAGCAGCATTCGCTCAAGTTGGGGCAATGGCAGCATATTTTGGAATATACACTTTACTTACTAAATTCTTTATCGATTTAGAGGTTCATGAATCTGATTCGATAAACCGTGCTGTCACTTATTATCCAATCGATAAAGAGAAGAACAATCCAATTTCATTAAATGAAAGAATGTGGTTTGATAGAATTCTTAAAGATTCAACTGTAGCTGCTTTAATAGGTCACCCTGGGGGATATTATACAAAAGTAATTGGTGGATCACCAGAAGAGCAATATACCGCTATGTTATTAGTATCTCCTAGTAATGATAATCGAATGTCTGATTCCTTTGGAGGATTTTTTGAATTATTATATGAAAATTTCTACTATATGGGAGAATCAGATCCAGATACTTTTACTGCTCTTGATTTTGATGATATTAATATTGATTATTTCTTACTCACAAATGAGTTATTTGCTTATAATGGTAGATCTGGAATGTCTCATTATTCATTTGATTTAGTTGATGCTAGTTCCTTTACTTATAATGATTATCGAGAAAATACACTTGGAGCACTTCAAGATATGGTCAGAACAGCATCTAATGGAAAGTTCAATTCTATTTTACCTACTTGCATAAATGGAATACCTGAATATGAATTTATTGATAGAAATTCCCTCCAATATCAAGGAATATTACCATTATCTTCTTTATATAGACCAATAGTCGTAAGTGAGACGAGATATCAACAAATTAACCCAAAAGTCGGACATCTTACGATTAAAGCTCAGAATATTAATAATAACAGTTCTTTGGGAGTATATACGAGTAATCTTGATCTAATAGAATCCCAATTTTATGAAGCTAAAATTCCTATTAATGAAAATGGTTTTGATTATCCTATTAAAGAAATATATATTGATGTTATTCAAAGAGTACTAGATTGCGATGATTATTATATTTATCAATACATTGAAGTAAATAATTCTTACTTTGTTATAGAGAATGGAAATCTTTACTTTATGAGATCATTGGAAGATATTATTTATGAGAAGTATTCTAATTTTGATGATTTATATAATTTGAAAGAAAATCAAATTTACTTTAAAGTACATATAATCTTTGATATAATTGTACCAGATACCTCAATAGATACTCATAGATTGGCTTTAACTCAAGGGACTACCTATGCGATTATGGATTTTTTTAATCAATATACATACGCTTCAGTATCTGCTAACATGATTGCCGAAATTGCATATACTGAGACTCTAACATATTGGTCTACATTAATTAGTGCTCCCGCCGCCTATCTAGGCTCAATGGCAGCTTCAGCGGGCGTTCTATCAGGATTATCTTCTGCAGGAAATATGTTGGCAAAATCAGCTTTAGATTCCTTAATGGCTTCCTTTAAAAAATCTATTGTTCAAAGTATTTTTAGCATGTTTATTACAGCACCAATTAAAGAAGTCTTTCAGGAAATAATACAAGATGGATTAATAGAGACGTTGGCAGAAAGTTTTGTTGATTTTATGGGTGGTACAGAAGATATGGCTTATTGGTTATCTTCTCTAGGAACCTCATTTAGGGAAATTACAGGTCCCATAGGACAGCTTATTTTCGGTGATAACTCAAATCTTCAGACGCAAATTGCACTCATTCAAGCTATAGAACAAGGAGATATTGATACTATTCTTGAAATAGAACAGAGACTTGCACAAGAGCGTGAACAACAAATTGCCTTAGAAAATGAAAATAAAAAAGAAAAATCAACTTGGAAAAAAATACTTGGATCAAACCTCTTTAAATGTGTTCTTCTTGCAATTCCAACTATCTTCTATGCCCCATTAGGATTAGGAACAATAAATAAAATCTTTAACAATATAGGAAAAGATATTTCTGAAAACTCTCCTAAAATATATGGAAAAATACAGTCGAAAATCCAAGCTTATAGAAAAAATAAAGTCTCTACCTATACATCAGTAGTTTCTGATATTGATAGGACATTTTCATCAGAGAATATGTTCCTTCAAAATTTAGAGAGACAAATGAAAACTCCTTCAGAATTGGATGGCGCAGATCTTAACGCTCGGTTTAGAGGACAACAAGAAGTAGACATTGATGATATACCAATTTGTATTACTTTTCCAGAAATAAATCCAAATCCTAAAGACGTTAAAAGGAATGAATTAGCAGATAAATTTAATGAAATTCGAATAGGTAATTGGATTAAAGAAAGGAATGAATTAATATGGGACCAAGTTAAAGAAAAAGAAGAAAAATTTGAAACAATAAATTATAATATCCAAACTGCGTCTAAATTTCAAGGTTTCTACAACAAAAGACTACTTCAATTGATTGATAAGTATTCTTATTTTGATTTACAAAGATTAGATAATACCTTAGAAAAATTAAGTAAAACAGAATATGAAGGATATATTGTTTATGAAAAGACTGCTGGGGCTTATGGTTCTATAAATTTTAATGTTTTAAAAGCAATATTTAAGAAGATAGATGATATGGAAACTCTAACAGAGTTGGAGCGTGAAATCTATGGTGTGGGTTCCTTCATTATGGGATCTCCTGCTCCTTCTTTCGATCCATACAGTCCAAATTTGCATTATGGAATAAATGATAATGATAATTTAAAGACAAAATCTATAAAGACATTATTAAATATTATATATACATATCAAGAACAACTTGTATCTAATGCCCGAAATACAGGAAATCAGCTTGATTTTACTTTTGTTGAAGGTGAGGACAAATTTGCTTGTTTTAATCAAGATGAAAATAAAATTACAAATATAAATCTGGCAAAATTGCTTGGAATTACTCCTGATATAGTAGGATATTGGATAAAAAATATTGAATCAACCAATATTGAAAAAACAACATTTAATCCTCAAGTTAATGTTTTTATAAAGATAAAATTATTCATAGAGACTAACCCTTTCTATAACTCAATTAAGACAGTTCAGAATTCAATGATTCATGCTTTAGATTATTTTATTTTTAATGATATTGTTAGTAGTTTGCAGTATATTTTCTCAAAATACAGCGATGATAGTTTTACTATTCAAAGACTTTCAACACAGCTTGGAATGGGGAAGACATATTTATATAAATTTAAAGCGGGCCTTGATGTTGAGGAAGAGCATTCAAAATATTTTAGACTACTTACTAATGTATATTTATCAAATCCAGAGAATTTCAATTTAAGAAATATTGATGATTTTAAGAAATTAAAGGAAGAGGTACATGATTTGGTTTTTAAGACAATGATTTTACAGGGTAAGATTAAGGATGAAAGTTATCGTTTAGATTTTGATGCAATCTTTTATAGTCTCTTAGCTCTAACTAAAGCGAAAATTAGCACTCCAGAAGTTCAGAATGGTTTATATCCATTAACCAAATTAGCTATAGCAATCTCTCCTCAGGATCATCGCAATTTTTTTACTCGCAAGATGGTTAATGGACGAATCATAAATAATATTCAAGCTAAACTTATGATTGACGAAATTAGGAAAATTTCAACGATAGTTCCTGAATATGCTCAGCTTGCTCTTGATCATCTTGAAGCTATAATTGATAGAAACGGAGAAGAAATTAAAGACGATTATATCCAGTTTTATTGGGGATATCTTTATGAGATTCAGGTGATGGAGCTTATAAGAATAACCTTAGGATTGGATATCTGGGGTTTAGATTTCATAAAAGATGCGGTTTTGGATGGTCAAACGTATAAAATGGATCTGAGTAGACACCATTTAGAGAAAATTAAATCAATCTATACCATCTTTAAATTAGAAAATGCAGATTTCTCTGAAAATTTGATACCTTTTGAGGATTTTGTAATTGCTCTAGCTCCATTAATGCGAGGTTCCCACACTCAAATTGAATTTTCGACAAATTTTAATTTTAATATGCAGTTAGCGATGCATCGTTTAATGCATTTATATGAGTTGATTCAAATTCCCTTCAGTGATGGGATTGATTATCAATCGCGATTATTAAGTGAATTCCGAAGCAAGACAGTTATGATTGATGGACAAGAGATTAAAATATGGCAAGATTTAGATATAAATAAAATCAATGATTGGATTGATCGATGGTTACTTGTAAAGATAAAAGGTTATGAAGTTTTTCTAAATGATGATAAGAATGGTTATCCTGATTTTTACAGGTATCGATATTTACCAATAGAAGAGGACTATGAACTATTTTTGCAGGGAAGGCGTCCTGTAAATGCGAGATTATTTTTGGATGAAAATAAACGGGATAAATTTTGGGAATGGTTTTTAAGTGTGTATTTACGAGATAATATATATCCAATAATCTAAATTTTATTTTAATTAATTATAATAATAGAAATTACTTAACCAAGTGAGTCAAAAAAAATAAATACTTAAAAAAAGAATTGAGTTATAATGAAATCAAAAAAAATCCACAAGGTTATCTTAAAAAATCCGCATTTGAGGCAAATAAGAAATAATTTAAGAACCGTGCTTAAATTAGCAATAAATGAAGAGCTGGATAGATTAGGTAAGTTTAAAAGACTATATATATTAAAAAAGAAATTAACTCCCTCTCAAAAGAAAAGATGGCAATGTTTAAGTGAAAAATGGAACAGTCTTTATCACAGATATAGACAAAGTACATTACAATGTGCTTGTGGAGCGGCTTGTTCTGCGTTTCAAGAGGCAAAAAAGCATGGTTTTAATCCGCAGGACCGTCCAATAGATCTCGATCTTGTATGGATACCCTGGCTTGAGGAATGGATTTGTATTGATGATTTTGAGAAGGGTAGGTATGGTGAGATGACTCACGAGGATTTTGATGATCCTGTATATAGAGAATGGGTAAAAAAAGAATTTGAGATTTGATTTCATATTTAATTTTAATAATAAAAATTTTTTTTAAATTTGGATGTATGAAGAAGAAAACATAATATAATATGATGGGAGTAGTTCCTAAGATCCTTTTTTTCTTTTTATTTTTATTATAATTTAAAATGATATTGATAAAATTAAGCAGAGTTAAATTGAATAATCTTAAATCAAATAAGTTCATTTAACCGATAAAATATTATAATTTATAAAATCTTGAAATTATTATGTCTGGTTTAAATTATTACTATAAACATAATGGAGATTAAAAAAGAAATAATAAATATTAATTCTATAAGAATTTTCATGCTATAGATAAATAATATTTAAAAAAAAATTAAATATAATAACTCCTATTTTTTAAAGAAAGATAAAAATTTTATCCACAAAATTTTTCAAACTTAATAAATAAAATTTTTTGATTATAGTGAAATATTTTAGACCTAAATATGGATTAATTACTGCTTTAGATAAAGAACTCTTAGCATTAAGGACAATCTTTAATGAAGCTAAACCTAGATCAAAGAAGAAAAAAGGGGGAGGACACTTATATTATGAAGCAACAATAAATTTAAATAATAATCATAAATGCAATATAGTATTCGCTAAGGCTTCCGAAGGTAATAATAGAGCAGCAATTAGAGCAAATAACATGTTAAATGATTATAAAACAATTGAACATATAATCATGGTGGGTATAGCCGCAGGTGTTCCAAATGAAGATGATATAGAAAAGCATGTACGCCTAGGTGATATTGTTGTTTCAGATGAAAAGGGAATTATTCAATATGATTATATAAAATTAAGAAATTACATTACTAGGGATGAAGAAATAAAATTAGTTTCAAATAGACCTGATCCAAAATTACTTGAATATGCAAATTATTTAGAGACCGAATCAAAATTAAATGGAATAAATCCTTGGGTAAAACATATTAATACTGCTTGCCAACAATTAAACAAAAAAAGACCAGATGAAAAAACAGATATTTTAAAAAGATTTGAACCTGAAATGAAATGGAAGGAATATATATTGCAGGTGTGTAAGATTATTGAGGAAAACCATGAAATTACAAAAAAAAAGATAACTGAACAATTTAAGTATAAATTAATTCCAAAAAATCATCCAGATCAAGAAAATTGTGGGAGAATAAAAGGATATCCTATGATTCATTTTGGTCCTATCGCGTCAGCAAATATTGTTTTACGTGATGAGATCCTTAGAGATAAATTAAGACGAAAGCATGGTATAAAAGCTATTGAAATGGAGAGCGCTGGAATTGTTGATGCTACATATAGTGAAGGAAAATATTATTTTACAATTAGGGGAATATGTGATTATGCTAATTTAGATAAAAATGATAATTGGCAAGATTATGCTGCAATAGTGGCTGCAGCTTATACTAGATCATTAATAGAATTCATTGAAACTATTAATACCAATAATTATAGTATTGGTAATGATAATGATGAAATGAATTATCAACAATATTCTTATAATACATTTATTAATAAAAATGACAACTTAAATAATCATGATGATCTCCAAGATATAATTAGGAAATATAAAATAGCAAATGATATAATCAGATTAAATAAAAATAAAAAAAAGGAACTAAATATTCTATTAGGTATAGACATTGACAAGAAGAAAGAGTTATTTCAAGCAATTGGTAATGCAGCATTGGGTATATTAGTTAGTAGTGGTAATGCTAAATTGGATATCCATAGATTAAAAGAAGAAATCGAACGAATTTTGTGCTCACAAGATATGATAATAAAAAAAATAGATAATAAGATCGAATTATCTACTTATAAAAAAAGTGATATCAAAAGAAAACTAATTGATCATATCACAGATTTGATAAAACAAGATATAGAAGATGATTTGACAGATGGAATTTTAGAAATATGGTAGATAGAATGTATTAGAATTGAAATGATTTAGTATTTATCTTTTAACATAAAACTATAATAATATAAGAGAAAAAACTATGGAACATAATTTTAAAACAAATGAAAAGGAAAAGCAATTTCTAAATTTAAGTAGAATTGATTTATCACCAAATTATATTGAAGAGTTTATAATATTTTATAGTGAAAAATTGGATAATAAATCTCAAGAAATAACTCATCAGGAACAACAAATTTATCAAGATAAAAAAGAAAATATTTATGTTGAAATAGCTAAACCAGATGACGCAAAAAATATTATTCAAATAATAAATGATAGTTTTGTGAAATTTCGTTTTTATGAAATGTTAGATGTTGAGTATGTTGAAAATTTAATCAGGTCAAAAAATAATGAAGTCTTTATATTTAAAAATCAACAAAATGAGATAATGGGAACAATTACATTTATAATAGATTTTGAATTAAAAAAAGGCTATATAAGAAGTTTTGCTATTTTAAAAAAATATTGGGAAAAATCAGATATTACGAATGCTACTACTGCAATCTATTTATATATTTATAAAAAATATAAAGATCGAATTTTTCTTTGGATCTCTGAAACACTTAATAATAGTTCTCAAAGCCAATATCTTTTCAAACATTGTAACGTCGAACCTTTGGGTTTTTTTCCTAATAAAGATAAATTTGAAAAATTAGAAGGAATAAGTGAATTTCTACAAGTAGCATATAATAAAAAAGCAATAACTCAATTTCGAAGTAAAGAAATACCCAAAATAATAATTGAAGTAATGAAACCATTTATTTATTCATCCATTAAATATAATTTAAATGAGATAGAAGTTATTGAACCAAATCTAAGACTAGAAAATAATATAGTTCTTGAATTAGAAAAAAATATAATAAAAACACAACAAAAAGATAAATTTGGTCATATTAATGTCAAGTTATCAATAAATGATTCTAATTCATATTTATCATATGTATACACTTCAGAATTGAGGAATGTGGATGATATACAATATAAAGTATCGAGATTAGAAGAACTACATGCATTTCTTCAAAAATTGTACTCCTTTATTAAAGAATATAATATTAGATATTGTGAGGGTTATGTTTCAGCATATCAACCTACGCATCAAAGAATCTTTACCAAATTTGGATTTAAACCTAGAGGATATATTCCTAGTTTGAAATACAATAAAGAATCGGGCGTTTTTGAGGATTATATTCTTTTTAATATTTTTTTTCATGAAATAAAAAAAGAACTTCCCCTAGAAGAAGATATTGAATTAGTACTGAAACATTTTATTGAAGGATATCCAGATAATCAGGATAATAAATTAAAATTAATAAAGAAACATGATAATGACAATAATAAAATTAAAAGAATTAAGGATAATTTAAATCCAGATACTATCGATGAATATATTAAAAGACTACCTCCTATTAAAATAACTGATAAATATAAGAAAAAAATATTAAATAAAAAGAATAGGATAATTATTCAAACTTTGATATCTGCAGGAGATCATTATCTAAAATCAAAGAATTATCCCTTAGCTCAAAAATATTATTCCCAATCTTTACTTTTGAATCAAGAAACCATTAAAATTATTGATAAAAATATTAGATTATATTTTCCTATAAAAGACACAAAATTAATCAATAACTTTATTGATTCAGTAAAAATAAAGAGTGAATTATTGGGATTATAATTTGATTTTGTTATTCCAATATGATCTTCCTTAATATTTTTTTCTCTTTAAAAATATTATGGTTCAGGCTTAGAACGCAATGGCTTAATGATGTATGAAAAAGAAAACATAACAAGTAGGGAGTAGTTCCTAAGATCCTTTTTTTCTTATTATTTTAACTATTATTATATCAAAAAGTTAGTGAATAAATATAGATAGAAACATATTGTTATTAAAATAAGTTAAAATATTGTAAGTAATTAAAAAATTATTGAGATTTAACATAATCTCTAATATTTTTTAAAATATCATTTTTTTTACATCCAGAAGGAATTTTTATATTATGTTCTTTGCAGAATTGTCTTAAGTAGGCGACTGTCCATTTTTCAAAATCATATTCTATTTTTACTTTCTTCTCTGCTACTTTAGAGATATTTTTTAAAATTTCAATAGCATTTACATTTTTATTTTGAGGATTAATATGGATGCGTAATTTATAATTATTTAATTCAATGATTTCTTTTGGAAATTTAGTTATTTCTTCCCATTCTTCTTTTTCTATTTGTTGTCCAAATACTTCAGATTTCTTTTTTATAAGTCCATATAATTTAGCTATTCCAATTAAAATGTGCTTTCTCTTATAGTTTGGTGTTTGTTCAATATTTAGGATTTTTTCAAGTAATTCAGTATCATTAATACCAGTCATTTTTTTTCTACTTTCAGTAGATTTATGACTATAATTAGGAGGAGGTGTAGTTTTAATTTTTCTTTGAGGAAAATATCTTGAGATAGGTACTGAGCTCTTAATTATATCTTCTTGAATATCTTGAACTTTTTCTTCTATTCTTTCTATTTTTTGTTGTTTTAGATTGAAAGTTTTAAGAAATTCATCTGGTTCATCACCTTGATCTACAGAGATTATTTTGCATCGGTGATAATGTGCATATTGTATTAACTCGTTTTGTAAATCTCTTGCAACTCTAGATGCGATAAATTTCTTCCTAACAGATGATTCATAACCTTTCCAGATATAGATTCTCCTAATTTCTTCTTTGATTATTATCAATACTTGCGTAGAATCTAATGTTTCAGCTGCATTGTCTTTAATGAATTCATCTTCGGTTATACTTAGTTTGACTCTTTCACCATTATTTTTTAATTTAAATATCATGAAATTTGAATATGAATCAACCATTTGCATTTTAAAAATCAACTGATAATTTAAATTTTAATATTTATTATATTTTAAGAATAACATCTAAACGATTAGAGAGAATTAATTTATTGTTATGTAAAAAAATAAAAAATATATCGATTTAAATCTCCAAAATTTAATGATATGGAGTTCTTATTTTATCATTCAAATAAATATTAGGTAAGAATTTGTGATTTTATATATGTTTTAATTATTAAAGATTATTTTTGTTATTTTTGATTCAATAGCTTTATATTTTTTTATCAAATCATCATTATCTTTATTGAGATAAATTAAAACTTTCGTAATTCCAAATTCATGTATTTTTCTGAAAAATGTTTCATTACTTCTATAAAAAATCTCAGGATTTTTATTTTTTTCTTGAATCCAAATTGTCCGTTCCTTTTCCTCTTTTAATTTCTCTTCATTTTCATCGATAGCATCAGAGGGAGGTATTTTAGTGGATAAATACTTTGTAAATATATTCTTTGGTGTATGAACAAATATCTCATATGGATATTGCTCCATAAGATCTTTAAGGAGATTTCTAATTTTAAACTTTAAAATATCTGTTTCTGATTCAGATTTAGAAGTAAATATTGAGTATTTCAATATCTTATAATTCTTTTTTCGATAAATTATTGTTTCTATAAGTCGAGATAATTTGATATTATCCTGCTTGGTAGATTCTTTAAATTTAGAATATAAGTTGTATATAATATTGAATAAATAAAAGTCTGAGAATTTAAGAAATTCTTTGGAACTATCCTTGTCTGAAATGATATTATTTAATTCATTTTTACTCCTAAAGGGAGGAAAATATTCGTTTATAATGGAATAATGCGCAGAATATGTCAACATAAATGTAAAGTATGATCCTGTTTTATGTGTATATACCCTATCATGTAAGGAGAATCTTGAAATAATGAAATGTTCAATATCTCTAATTGCTTTACTATCAATTACTATTCTTTTATTCTTATAACATTTGAAACTATTTAATAGATAATGGTAATTAATATTTCCAAATCCAACTCCAGTAAAAAACGAATCTCTTAAAATATAATCAAGTCTATCAGAATCTAATTCCCAATTTATAATCCTACTTAAAATCAAATTCTCTATATCATTACCTTCAATTAAATTACATATTAATTTGACATCATAATTATGCTCTTCTAAAATATCTTTAATATAGGAATGTTTAATTAAATAAGATCCAAATTCTTCATGAGGTATTTTTAAAAAAAAAGGGAATTTATCTATATTGAAGTCATCTCTTTTACTATGAAATTCAAGGGCATGTGAGAAGGGAGAATGACCTAAATCATGTAATAATGCGGCCATTTTTAAGTTTCTAACATTAAAATCATCAAGGAGATTATTATTCTTTTTGTTTAATACTTTACAAATTCTATTGGTTAAATGAAAAACACCTAAACAATGGGAAAATCTATCATGATTTGCAGATGGATATATATAATTCGCGAGAGCTAATTGTTTTATATATCTTAATCTCTGAAAAATAGGTGTATCTACAATATGAGATTCTACTTTATTTAATTCTATTAATCCAAACACTGGATCATTAATTTTTCGGTACATTTTTTTGAATCATAAGTTTTTAACACAAGTTCAAAAAACCTTGGAATTTTAACTCTTCTAATACTTCTTCAAAATTAAACTTACTAAAAAGTTTTGGTTTTAATTTGTTGACAACTTTTTTAACGCCCTCTTTATCTGTGTTTTTTATGTACATATCCTTATAAATATATAAGACACTGGCATAGAATTCTAATTTATCAATATCATTACCCCATTTTTTATAGATATTATTTAATTTATCAATTATAATTCTTTCCTGTTTGGTGAATGTAATATCTGGAAAATAATTAAATTCTTGTTTAGTTAAGTTCATAACTGAATAATATATATCTGTTAAATCTGGTGAATATGGTCCATATTTATAGAAATTATATTTAATGTCTAGATCTATTCCAAGTTTTTGAATGAAGTAAAATAATTTTTGTAGTACTAATCTTTTGGTAAAATCTTCCTTTGCTTCAGTTTCTATACCTAAGAAATCACATATTTTTTTAAATTTTATAATGTTTATAACACTCAATTTTTATCCTTAAAAATCCTTTTTTTTAGATTATAATATATTCAAATACTTTTAAACAAAAAATGCAGTTACTATTTATATTATAAGGCTCACTCTGTTTTTTTAATTTTATATCAAATTATTAATAATTTGTCAAATCATTGTAAAAATCATAAATATTTAGATTTCAGAACATTAATATAATATTTATTAAAAGAACTATAAGATTAATAATAAAAATGAGATACAAATGCAATAAGAATTGGAATTTAATGATTTTCATAAGTTTTTATAGAAATTTTAAGAAGCTTTAAGACTATATCATTAAAAATTTGGCCAAAAAATAAAAGTTATATTCAAAATTCAATATTAATTTAAATTAATAATGAGTGAGATTAATAAATGGAAAACTCGACGTCAGAGACTTTTAAGTATATTAGAGGATACTGTTGAAATTAACGATCTAAAAGCTCTAATGACACAAATGGAATATCCAAATAAAAAATCATTAATAAATGATATTGCTCACATTGCAAAAACAATAATAAGTGAAGGAAGACAGATTTTTGTACTTCCTGCTTCCTGTTCAGCTTGTGGTTATATTTTTAGACAGAAAGGTTTTGAATTAAAAATCCCTTCAAAATGTCCAAAATGTAAAGAACAGAGAATTGATTGGCCTTCATTGAAAATTAAATAATAATAGTTTTTTTAGAAATATACAAAAAAATCAAATCAGTTTAAAAGCTAAATTAAATAGAAATAAAAATTTAATTTTTAAATTTTAACTATCCAATTAAATTCATCATCAATTTCTAATCTTTGTATAGATGTTAAAAGTTTATAGAGTTTCTTTGTAATTTCTCCAGGTTCATTATTATTAAATACTCTTTTTTTATCATTGATTGCAACTGAGCCAATTGGTGTAATAACTGCGGCAGTACCAGTGCAAAAAGCTTCAGAACAAGATTCTTGAAATAATTCTTCGTATGAAATATCTCTCTCCTCAGTTTTCAATCCTAGTTTCTTCTCTGTAATTTCTAGAACAGATTTTCTTGTAATACCAGGGAGTATTGTTCCTTTTAATTTTGGTGTGACAAGTTTATCTTCAATAACAGTAAAAAAGTTAGCAGTACCAACTTCATCAATATATTTCATATTTGCAGCATCTAAATAAATTATTTGAGCAAATCCTTTAGCTTTTGTTTCTTTAGCAGGTTTCATGGTTCCAGCATAATTACAACAGGTTTTTGCAAACCCCGTACCTCCAGGAGCGGCCCTTGTATATTCTTTTGATATTTCTAAGTTGATTGCTTTAAATCCTTCTGGAAAATAAGGTCCGACTGGAACTGTAAATATTATAAAGATATATTCATCAGCAGGAGAAACTCCTAATATTGGTCCACTTCCAATCATTAATGGGCGAATATATAAAGCACCACCACTATCAAAAGGAGGGACATATTCTTTATTTCCATTTACTACTTTTTTCACAGCATCTATGAATTTCTCCTCATTAAAAGTAGGCATTAATAATCGTTTAGCACTCAAGTTTAGCCTTTTTGCGTTTTCAGTTGGTCGGAATAAAACAATGTCGCCATTTTTTGCTTTTAATGCTTTCATTCCTTCAAAAACACCTTGTCCATAATTTAATATACAAGCTGCTGGAGAAATTTCGATTGGACTAAATGGTATTAACTTACCTTCATCCCATTCACCATTTTTAAAATTAGAAATAAAAATCTGTTTTGTTTCAATAAAACTAAAACCAAGTTCATAAAAATTAATATCTTCAGAATTCAATTTAGATCATTTTTCATATTCAAATCTTAGAATTATTATATGAAGGATATATTAAAAAATCTTATTAAAATTGGAGTTATCATAAAAATTTTATAGATTATAATGAGTTTCTAAAATTTTAATTTGAATATTATTTAAATTAATAAATATAATTTAATATTATTAGAATCCAAGATTTCTGATGTATATTTAAATATTTTTATTTGATTTGATTTGTAATATATAGATTTCATAAATAATCAATGATTAAGATATTATAGATGATGATTTTTATAATTAAATTTAAAAATAGCTAAAAGAG
Organism: uncultured archaeon; assembly: GCA_964525635.1. Lineage (GTDB taxonomy): Archaea > Asgardarchaeota > Lokiarchaeia > Sigyniarchaeales > SOKP01 > JAFGOA01. The sequence continues at coordinate 34,438 of CAZGJX010000009.1, read as the reverse complement.
GAAAAATGTTGAAATTAAACAATTCAAGGATAGCTGTTGTAATCGGAAAAAATGGAGAAACTAAAAAAGAGATAGAAGAGAAATTGGGAATAATTATAGATATTAAGAGTGAAAATGGAGAAGTTGAAATTAAACAAGATCTAAAAAATGAAAATTTTGATCCATTGAATATCTTAATAGCTCAAAAAATAATCGAAGCAATTAATAGAGGATTCAATCCAAATAAAGCATTTAGATTAATGGATGAAGAATATGAATTAGAAATATTTAATCTTATTTCGGTTTTGGGTAAATCAGATAAAAAAATAAAAAGGATAAAAGGTAGACTTATTGGAAGAAATGGTGAAATACGTAAAGCAATCGAAAAGTATGCTGAATGTGTTATCTCAGTTTTCGGTAAAACTATATCAGTAATTGCAGATTATGAAAATCTTCTAATTGCCAGAAAAGCAATAAATATGATAATTAAAGGGATGCCTCATCATGTCGTTCTAAAATTCCTTGAAAATAAATATAGTGAGAAGAAAAAAGAACGCTTTAAGCAATTATATAAACCAGAATTTTGAAAATAATTATTCTAAATTAATATATATAACATTTATTGAAAAGTTGGAGATATTCAAGATAATAATTACTAAAAAAAAACTCTCTTTAAGTTTTTCAATAAAAATAGATATAGGTAATTACTTTTAAATTAGTCAAATCTGATTTCATTAATGTTAAATATTTCATTAGATAATCCAATCTTATTTTTTGGGAACGATCCATGGGATTTTAAGGGTTGTTGAGTATGATCATTACCGAATATTTGTGGAGATTTTATACCTGTGATTAATAACATAACCCTTAGATATCCTTCAAATTCATCACTTACCCGTGCTCCCCAGATCACCATAGAGTCTCTCATCGCCATTTTTTCAGATATTTTTGATGCTACAGCATTAGCTTCTGCTAAAGTCATATCATTGCCCCCACAAATATGAATTAGAGCCCCTTTAGCCCCTTCTATATCCACCTCTAATAAAGGAGAACTAAGAGCATCCTCTATAGCTTCAATTACTCGATTTTCTTTATTACTTGATTCTCCTATACCAACAAGGGTAACTCCACCCGTCCCTAGAATTGTTTTAACATCTGCAAAATCTAAATTTATTAATGAAGGTAATGAAATAGTTTCTGTTATACCTTTTACCATTGTTGCTAAAACTTCATCAGCAACACTAAATGCTTCAATAATTGGAAGATCGGGAGCAATCTCTAATAATCTGTTATTATCAATAACTACTAATGTATCTACAAATTGTTTTAATTGATTTAGTCCTTTTTGTGCTTTATCAATTCTACCAACTTCTGAATTAAAAGGAAGTGTAACTACTCCGACTACAATTGCATTTTCTTTTTTTGCGATTTCCGCTATAATTGGTGCACTGCCTGTTCCAGTACCTCCTCCTTCACCACAGGTTATAAAGACTAAATCAGATTCTCTTAATATTTTTGTTAATTCTTCACGGCTTTCCTCAGCTGCAGCTCTACCAATTTCAGGATTGCCCCCAGCACCTAATCCACGAGTTAAGTTTTTACCAATTAATATCTTAATATGAGATTCAATCATATCAAGATGTTGATGGTCAGTGTTTATAGCTACACATTTTGCTCCTCTAATCCCTATATTCATTAATCGATTGATTGTATTATTTCCGGCGCCTCCAGCACCTACTATTTTTATATTAGCATATCCTATATTATGTCGGTCCGGTCGAGTGATAACTCTATTACGAGCATTTTTTATAAATGAATCCATAAAATCACGTTAATATTTTAATGTGTAGTTAAAAAAAGAGAAGTTCAATAAAAATTAGAAATTTTATAATATCTGTATATTATAGGGAATATTTTATAATTATTGTTTATAATATGAATCTCTAAATCCTCTTATTAAAAATGTATGTTAATTAAATTATGAATTTTTCTGATAATATTAAATATCATCTTTATAGAATCTATTTATATTTAAAAATAAAAAAAAAACATCATTCAAAATTTAATTTAGTGAAAAATCTCTATTTTCTTTTGGATTAAAAATCTCTTCAAATTCATCATTTTTAACTAGAAGGATATGTGGTAAAAGATAAGGAAAGCGACTAGAAAATGTTAGACAATATGCTCCTACGTTATTTATAAGAATATGATTCCCTTCTTTTATTTTTTCTGTTAGAAAATAGCCCTTCGCAAGTACATCTTGTTCCGAGGGGATAATCCCTGCTATAGATGTCTTATATTTATGAGGAGAATCTATTTGAGATATATTATAAAATCTTAATGAGCATCGAGCAAATTTTGGACAAATATGATTACCTAAATTTAAAAAGATCCATCTTTTTTCAGTGGTTTTTATTATTTCTGCAATAAAAACTCCCGCATCACCAACAAAATATCTACCAGGTTCAAAAATAATCTTTTCATATTCAAGTTGATTTATATCAATTTCTTTTTTTAATTCCCTTGCGATTAATTTTAATTGATGTTCAGGCATAACTGTAGCTTCGGGAAAACCTCCTCCTAAATTTATATTCTTTATATTAATTCCATTTTCTTTTAATATATTCAAGGATTTTAAGATTATCTTGAGATTAAAAAGATATTGATTTATATTATTCATTTGAGAACCATAATGGGAAAGAATAGTAGAAATTCTAACATTTTGACATTTTTCTAATATTTTTTTTAAATGGTTAGCACTTTCATATGTTATCTCAATTCCTAACTTGCTATCATATTTATTTGAATTTATCCTTAAACAAATATTTTGAATTATATCAAAATCTTTTGCAATTAAATCAATCCTCTCAATATCCTTTAAATCATATACAATTATCTCTTTTAATGAATTATGAATAGATGTTTTAATTAAATTATTTGGCAAATATGGTCCCCCAATAATAATTTGATTGGGTTTAAATCCCATAGTCAAACATAATTCCAATTCTGGTAAGCTGATAATTTCTGCTCCAACTTTTTCTTCTTGTATAATGTTGCATATAGAGGGAAGAAAATTTGCTTTGATAGAATAATATCCTTCAAAATTTTCAAATATATCATTAAAAACTCTATTAAATGTTCTAATATTATCTCTAATTCTATTTTCAATAAATATCATGAAAGGTGTAGGATAAAGATTCAATAATTTATCCAAATCTACGAAATCTACGAAAATCTTTTTTTTATCTACCTTTAGATAAGGATTTCCTGAAATTTTTTTCATTTTTGTTCATTTTCTTAATTTATTATTTCATTATAAAGTTCATGTGTTTTTTTGGCAACAATATCCCATGTGTAATTATGTATAACTCTATTTCTACCATGGTTACCAAGTTTTTTTCTTAATCTTTTATTCCGCAATAATTTAATAACCTTCTTAGCAATATCAATTGGATTATTAAATTCCACCAATAATCCATCTTGATTATCTTTAATAATTTCGGGTGTTGCACCGATATTTGCTCCAATAACGGGTTTTCCAGAGGCCCATGCTTCTAAGAATGAAATCCCAAACGCATCAGTTCTGCTTGGCATTAGATAGATATCCGTTTCTTTAAAAGCTGTTAATTTTTTCTTATCATAAAATCCAGTTAAATTATCTGGTGTAAAATTAATTATTCGTGTATCTTTTATTCTTTTTATTTTTGATATTTCTCTATTAAATGCTCTTGTTGATGGTCCAATAAATACAAAATATACTCTTTTCTCTTTTTCAATAATATTTGGTATTGCTTTTAATATTGATATTGCCCCTTTTTCATAATTTTTATATCCACAATAAAGAATCATTTTAAATTTTTTTTCTTTTTCGTTGAAAAATGTCTCTTTAAAATAGTAATCATTAAATTTTGAAACATGAATATTATCAAATCTATTATAATCTACACCCATAGGGATAACTCTTATCTTATTTTTATTCAAACCAAAGTTTTCTATAAGTATTTTTCTTTCCATATTTGTACAAGCAATTATTAAATCATAATGTTCTAATATTTCAGTAAGTGAAGCATTTAAATATCTAGGATTTGAAAAATGGAAGAAAGGGGTGCATATTGTTGTTTTTTTTATATGTTTTCCAATTAATAATCCCAATAAAAGATTGAAATACGGGAAAAAAGTTGTATGGATTAAATCATAGTTTGGTATTGAGTTATTTCTTATTTCAAAAATTAAATCTTCTAAGAAAGGACCATTTTTCATTAAATTAATTAAGCAATCATCAGATATCTTTAAATTTGTAAATTCAATTAAATTTTTAATTTGATCTATTTTATCTGAAATAGGCTTATGATAATTTATTGGTAATCTTCTAATATTTAAACCATTTACATTTTCGAAGTATTTATTAAATATATTTATTTTTCTACCGGTAGGATCTCTCAATGCTTTGAAATCAACAGCATCAGAAGTATATATATCAATATTATAATTATAGTTTGATGAAAGAATTTCAGCCATCCGCTGCAGATAAAATTCAGCACCAGAAATAGCTGGAAAATATCTAGTTGGAAAATATAGAATGTTATACAAAATTCAAATCTTTTTTATTTCTTTTATTTAATTATAAAATAGATAAAATATGTTTTTTATGATTTATAGAAATCCTTGTATTTTTATTAGATTTATTTTATTTTAACTCAATAATTAAAATATTAGAAATTTTAACCTGTATTATTATAAGTACATGATAATAAATATATATAAAAATGTCAAAAGAATTTTTAAAAGAACTTTATAATTATGGAAAAAAAATTGGATGTATAAATGAGCATTTTGTTGAACATTTAGAAAAAGTCTTACCTGAACAATCTAATAAAATATTACAAGTTATAGAAAGAGGGATAACAAAATATATTTATAAACCATCAAATCGAATTGTTTGGAGGGCAATAGGAGAAAATGATGAATATTTATTATATCCAAAAATCTTTTGTTCTTGTCATGATTTTTATAAAAATACCATTATAAAAAGAAAACGCCCCTTTTGTAAACATATTATTGCACAAGTAATTAGTAAAGCTTTAAATAATTATATGGAGAAAGAATTAGAAGATAATGAATTTCCAACTCTTATTGAGGAATTAAAATCAGATTTTTAATGTTTCCATATTTTCTAACATATTTGATATTAAATAATCAAAATCTAGATTTTCTTCCGCTATTCTGATCTCATTTACTTTTGCTCTAGTCTCTGGATATTGAGGAAAATATTGGCAAGATTCAAATTTTTGAGAGCATACCTCATATAAGCCTATTTTTTTACTAGTTTTTATTATGTCTAATTTGTTAAAACCAATTAATGGTGTTAATTTAATATAATTAATAAACAAATCATTATAGGAATATAGATTATCTAATGTTTGGCTTGCTTGTTCTCCTAATATATCTCCAGTTAAAATAATATTAGTTCCTTCTATTTCACCGATTTTCATTGCTATTCTCATCATTAATCTTTTACAAAGGATACAAGTTAATTTTCTCATACAATTTCTTTTTATAATCTCCAAATTTGAATAATGCTGAATAAAATAAATTTTAAACTCTTCTTTCGAATATTTAGATAATTTTTTAATAATGAGAATTATTTTCTCTCTCATTTGGTTCTTATATGGCTCTGTAGTAATAAATGAAAGAAAAATGGGTTTAAAATCGCGTTTAATCATTAAATAAGCAGCAATAGGACTATCAAAACCATCAGATAGAAGGGTTACTATCTTATCAGTCATATAGTTATCTCAACTCGTTCCCAGTTCTTTAAATAATAATTAAAATCTTCTATTGTTATCTCTCTTGAAATTTTTATTTTTTTTAGATGTTCTAATTGTTTAATTTTAAGGATTAATTTCTTGTTTTTACGTAAATGAAGTTCTGCATTTCTGTATTCTTCTTGAAAAATCTCTTTTATTTGATTCCAATCAATATTAGTTAAATTATCATAATTTTTTACAACAAAACTACACAGAGGATCGATACTTATTTGAAAATGAAAAGCGTCTTCTTGTTTTAATGATAAGGGATATGCTTTACATGCAATTGGTTTTATTTCTTGGATTGTACATCCCGCATCTTTATTATAAAATGGACAGCATTCATCTTTATTATCTAGTTTTATTTTGTAAGTAATTACTAAGATTTTTTCATTTAAAATATCGGGAAATACTAAATCTTCAATAACATTAAATTTTATATTTCTTTGTTTTGAGACTTCTATTAATTTTTCTACTTCTTCTGGATAGAGGGGAATCCTCTTTTGATAAGCACCTGGAATCTCAAAACAACAAATCCCACATTTCATACAATTATATATCAACTTTACCATGAAAAAAACTCTAAATCTTATAGGAAAGAAATTATCATTTTAATATTAATTAATAGAGTAAATTAAATTAAGAATTTTAAGATTAATTTATAAAAGCCTTTACTGATGAGCATTCATCTCCAATTTAATTTTCATTAAATCATATTCCTATATATATTGAGTTATGTATAAATTATGAGACTATAAAGTGAAACAAAGAGGATTTTAAAAAGACAGAAAATTTAAAAAATAAGTCATATTGAGATATAACAAGAACCATTTATTAGTTAAAAAGTGATACAAAATAAGCAATAAATCATTCATTAGATTTCAAGATCTTACTAAAAACTATAAAGATACATTAGCTTTAGACAATTTATCATTTGAAATGGATAAAGGAGATATTTTTGGATATATTGGTCCAAATGGGGCAGGAAAAACTACTACAATTAAAATTTTAGTTGGATTGATAACTGAATTTCAAGGAGAAGTATTAATAAACAATATTCCTATAGTAAAAGCTGAAAGATCATTACATAAAAATTTAGGTTATTTACCTCAAGAAGTAGGATTTCAAGAGTGGCGTACAGTAGATCACACTCTTAAAACATTTGGAAGGCTTTCGGGGATAAAAAAAGAATTTATTGATGAAAGGATAAACGAGAGTTTAAAATTAGCTCGTTTAGATGATTCAAGATATAAAAAAGTAAAATATCTTTCTGGAGGAATGCAACAAAAATTAAGATTAGCACAAGCCATTATAAATAAACCTGAGATATTAGTATTAGATGAACCATTATCTGGTCTAGATCCATCCAGTAGATTTCAAGTGAAGCAAATGATTAAAGATTTTGCTAAAAAGCAAGTAACTATATTCTTTTCTTCACATATATTAAGTGATGTAGAAGATTTTGCTACAAAGATAGCAATTATTAATAGAGGGAGGATATTGAGGATAATATCGACAGACGCTTTCAGAGAGGAATTAGATAATAGTAAAATCCTAAAAATTGAATATTCTGCTAAAACACAGGAGATCCCCAATTTTAATAATTTTTCTTTTATAGATTCTATTGAACAAGAAAATAATATGCAAATAATTCACTTGACGGAAGAATCTGATTTAGACTATTCTATTTCAGAAATTTTAAATTATACTTTGGAAAAAAAAGTAAAGATTCGTCGTTTTAATGTACATAAACCCAGTTTAGAAGATATTTATATGAATCTTATGGAGGGTGATATTAAATGAATGTATGGTTATTATATAAAGATGAATTAAAAGGTTATTATAAATCTAAAATAATGATAATTTTATGGGTTGGCCTTCCCGCTCTTGTAATTTTAATGCGTATTTTATATATAATTACTCCAAATACCGTACAATTTTACGATTCTTTTGAGCTTTTTGCTATTTTTATAATTTCAGGTCTTGCTGGAGCATTAGCAGCAGTTATATTAGGTACTTCAATTACCAGTGAAAAGAATAAACATGTATATGATCTTTTTCTTATAAGACCTGTAAAAAGATATGAAATAATATTAAGCAAATATTTTGCTGTATTTACATGCTTAGTTCTTGCTACTGTTTTTAGTTATAGTATTGTTAATTTAATTGATTTATTTTATACAGGACCACTAACTCTTGATAATCTTAATAGAACTTGGCAAAATATTGTCATTACTTTATCAATTATGTCAGTTTCATGTTCAATAGGAATTTTATTGGGAATGTTATTATCAAGTATAATAGCTTCAGCAATCTTATCTTTGTATATTGGAGAACAAGCATTATCTATATTTATTATTGGTTTTGCATTTTTTACTGTATGGGTGGAAAATATATTTGGTCCTATAAACGACCCCAATTTGGCTTTAGCTGTTTTTTGTTTAATTCTTTCTGCAATAGTAACTACGGTTTTTCTAATGATAAGTATATTAGTTTTTAATAAAAAGCAACTCTAGTTTTAATTTATTTATTAAAATAATTTTTTTTTTCTAATTACATCCGTGTGATTTTACTATTTGTATTCACAAATAACGGTTTTTAATTTTAAATTATACTAAATCATAAGTCTATGAGGATATTACAATCTTATTTAATCGTTGATTTTTAATATATGAGTAGTAATGTTCTTTTAAGAACATCTCAATAATATTTGAATTTAATACAAATGAAGAAAATTAGTAATTAGAGAGAAAATAAAATATAAGGTTAAAAGAATGAATGAATCTGCTATATCTGGAATTAGAATAATAAATTATTTAAAAGATCCACATGAAGATTTAATGAATCCTATTTGTATTTTAGGTATGCCTGGAATTGCAGATGTAGGTAAATTTGCTATAGATACATTAATCGGGCAGTTAGATGCTAAAAATTATATAGATATTATATTTGATGATTATCCTGCAGGAGCAATTGTTGATGATAGTCTTCTTTCGGCTCCAAAAGCAGAAATATTGATATGGAAGGATCCTAATAAAATTAGAGATATAATGTTAATAACTGCTGATGCACAAAGTTTAACTCCAAAAGGGATATATAAAATCTCTAATTTTCTGAGTGAGATTATTTTTCAAAATGGAATTAAAATGATTGTTGCTTTAGGTGCCTATCCTATAAATAGCAATAATCTAAAGTCTAAAATTCCAAAAATTTATATAACCTCAACTTGTAAAAACCTATTGAGTACTTTTCTTTCCAAAAATAATTGTGAAAAAATACAAAAAGGAGTCATAATTGGAGCGAATGGCTTAATCCCAACATTAGCGAAGGCAAGGTTTGATATAGATGGATTGGTATTGTTAGCAGAAACAGATAATATTGCGATTATTAATGAAGATATAACAGATTTAAAAGCTTCTATAACTCTTTTAGAATTACTTAAAGATTCATTCTCATTACCAATTAAAAAGAAATATTCATTGGATAATTTAGATGATATTTCAAAAAATCTCCAAATTAAACGAGAACAATTAGAAAAGAATTTAGAAACCTTAAAAATTGTAGACACAGAAGATAAAAGAAAATCACTCTATATCTAATAATTAGTTCCTTATTATTCCTATTTTTTAATAAAAAATTTTATAGATTTAAATCCAATAATAAAATATTTTAGGAAAAAAACACTTTTTTAAATATGAAATATATATGTGCACGATGTGGAAAAGAAGTTACTAAAAAAGAATTAAATGCTTTACCTGGAATTAAATGTTCTCATTGTGGATATCGTATATTATATAAAAAACGTCCAGATGTTATAAAAAGAATTAAAGTGGAATAATTTTTTCTTTAATTTAATGCTTTTTTTACAAACTCAAATTATTTTTTGGATGTTGACCAAAATCTATGAGAATTGATTCCTTTTTAGAGTATTTTTTTTAGATTAGATTGATATGATCTATTAATTCTTTATATCTATTACGAATAGTTGCTTCAGTGACACCAGCTGCTTTAGATATCTCCTTTTGAGTTCTTCTTTCTCCCTCTTGCATAGCAGCAACATATAATGCGGCCCCAGCAAGACCAGTTGGTGCTTTTCCAGCAGTAATTCTATGTTTTTTAGCTATATTTAAAAGTTCAGCTGCTCTATTTTGAGTTTTTCCAGATAATTTTAATTCAGCACAAAATCTAGGTATAAAGTTAAGTGGAGAAGAAACATGCATGTTTATTTTAAGCTCATTTATTATCAACCTATAACATCGTGCAATTTTTTTTTTATCTACAGATGTATATTCAATAAAATCATCTAAAGTTCTAGGGATTTTGTTAAGTCTATAAGTTAAATAAATTGAAGCAACAAGCATAGCTTCAATAGATCTTCCTCTTATCAAATTTTTATTCGCCATTTTTCTATAAACATGAGCAACAGCTTCTTTTAAATCTTTAGAAATATTAAGTTGAGAAGATAACCGATCCAATTCATTCATTGCATAAGCTAGATTTCTGTCAATTGATTTATTAGTCCTTGTTCTAACGTTCCATTTTCTTAATCTATAGACCTCTGCTTTCATATTTGGACTTATTTTTTTGCCAAATGCGTCCTCATTTTTCCATCCGATAATTGTACTTAATCCTTTATCGTGTAATGTTAGTGTGGTTGGGGCTCCAGCACGAGCTTTTCTATTTGTCTCCTCAGAGGAGAAAGCACGCCATTCTGGGCCAGAATCAATCATTTTTTGAGATATAACAAGTCCACAGTCATTACAAATACACTCAGCTCTAAAAAGATCTATTATTAGACTTTGATTTCCACATTCTGGGCATAAATTAGAATCTTCTTGAGACATAAATATGTCTATCCTTTAAAAAATTCAATTCTTTAATTTGTATAAATAACATTATACTTTTAAATGTTTGCGTTATAAAGATTGCTCCATTAATAAAATAAGATTTTTTGATCTTTTTATTTCTTATATAATAAAAAGATTTTAATACATTTATTCTTTCTTCTTATATAATGCGACATTTTTATAGAAGCCATGGAAAGCATTGCCATCTTAGATCTTTTAAAACCAATTGCTCTAAGTGTGGAGGAGATGTATTATATTGGGAGTGTACGCATGGATCGAAGATTTTTTTTAATTACCCCCCTTATGGAAAATTGATAAAACATATTTGTCAAAAAACCAGACAAAAAATCAGTAATAACAAATATAAAGTTATTGTAAAAAATCCCAAGAAATTAATGTTTAAACAACATATCATTTGTTCTATATGTGGTAAAATCTTTAAAAATAAAGAAAATCTCAACAATCATATAAATCAACTAAAGAAAACAGATTATTTTCATCATATTGTTAATACTGAAAATAAAGACTTAGAAAAAAATTTATTAGACCAAACCCAAAAAGAAAAAATCAATGGCTATAAACCAGTTTTTGGAAAATTGAATTTTAGAAATAAGAATAAATAACAAACTTTTTATAAAAATTTTAAAATTATATTCATAGAAAGTTTTAATAATATAAAATTAGATATTGTAATTAAAATATGAGGATAAAAATATAATTATGACAACTAGCCCAGAACAAGCAGTTTATAATTTGATGCAAAAGGACCCTACAATAATAGCCGCTGTAGTTGTAACAGGAAAGAATTCGATAGTATATCAAACAGATAATTGGGATGTCAGTTCCGAAATAGGTCAAGTCATTTCAAGTTGGACTGGACAGAATGCTCAGTTTATAAAGATTTCGGGAGTGAAATATTCTATTTTGCAATGTACTGGTGAAAGAATGACAGCAATCTCCATAAGAGGAGAAGGAAGTATTGTCGGAGCCAAAGATGATGAATATAAATTAATAGCTTATGTTTCTCCTGATGGAGATATGAGGGGTGCCATGATGGATACATCAAGAGCTTTAAGTGAAATGAGTACAAAACAAGTTTATATGGACACTTCAGCACAACTTGGGAAGGAATATGGGTCCCCAACACCAGGGACTGCTCAAAATGTTGATCCGGGATTAAAGTCAGAAGTTCAATCATTCTTAGATTGGGTTAAAGATAATGAGGGTTTAGCTGGATATATAAGATATTATTTACAACAAAATAATATGCAAATTATTTCAAATCTATCAAAAGTATATATAGAACTAAAAACAATTTTTGGTATATAAATTACTTTTAATCCTCCTAATTTCATTTTAGAATTATTAAAATTCTTTGTTAATATTTCTGTAAGAAATCATAAGTTTGAACTAATTTTTAGAGTTGCTGTAAAAAAAAACCTTTTTTAGCAAATAATTCAAAACATTTAAAATCTTTAAGATACTATCGATAACAATGAAGATTAATGTAGGGGTTATTGCTGCGAGTGGTTATGCGGGAGGAGAAGCTGTAAGATTATTAAGTAGTCATCCAAATGTTAATTTAAATTACATAACATCCAGAAGATTAATAGGAAAATATTTTCATTCTGTATTTCCTAATTTTAGAAAAATATCAAATCTTAAATTTGAGGATTACAATATAGAAAAAGTGAAAGAAAAATGTGATGTTGTTTTTATCGCAACCCCACATGGTATATCACAGGAAATAGTTCCCCCTCTATTAGATGTTGGACTAAAAGTTATAGATTTAAGTGCTGATTTTCGATTAAACAATAAAGATATATATAAGAAGTATTATAAAAAAGAGCATAGTAATCCCGAATTATTTGATAAAGCTGTATATGGTTTACCTGAACTACATCGAGAAGAAATCAAAAAATCAAACCTAATTGCAGTTGCAGGGTGTCATGCATCGAGTGCTATATATGGATTATATCCACTTATAAAAGATAGTCTAATTTATATCAACAATATAATAATTGATTCAAAAACAGGGTCTTCTGGTTCAGGTGCACATATCAATGAATCAACACATCATCCCATAAGAGCTAATAGTATTCGTCCATATAAAATGACAGGTCATCGTCATACTGCAGAAATAGAACAAGAATTATCAAATTTAGTAAATAAAGATATTTTCCAAAATAATAATGTCAAAGTTGGCTTTTCTGCTCATGGTATTAATTTAGTTAGAGGGATATTATCAACATCGCATGTGTTTTATCGTGAAGATTTAAACTTAGATGAGAAAACTTTGTTTAAAACATATAGAAAAGCATATAAAAACGAACCCTTTTTAAGATTAATCACCCAAAATACAGGATTATTTAGATTACCAGATCCAAAAATAATAATTGGTACTAATTTTTGTGATATTGGTTTTCAATTAGATGATAATTTAAATCGAATAGTTGTTTTATGTACTCTTGATAATTTAATTAAAGGAACGGCGGGAAATGCAGTTCAATGCATGAATATCATGTATAATTTTCCTGAAACAATGGGTCTTGAATTTATAGGATATTTTCCTTTATAGGTTTTAAGAAATATATCAGATTAATTGAAATAATTTATTATTCAAAACAAATTTATATTTCTTACGATTATTTAAGTTAATAAGTTTAATTCTTCAGTTTGAAAAATTAATTAATATATAAAGAGGTTATTTAATATTTCTGGTTATATTGGCAAAAGTATCCGATTAGAAAGAATAATGAATAGAGAAAACGGAAGGACAATAATTATTCCAATGGATCATGGACTTACTGCTGGTCCAATTAAGGGTTTGGAGAGTGATTTAGGGAATATGGTTAATAACATTGCACTTGGAGGAGCAAATGCTGTATTAGGACATATCGGAATACCATTATATGCTCATAGAGGTTATGGTCCAGATATAGGATTAATTTTACAACTTTCAGGCTCCATTTCAATAAGTCCTTCACCAAATTATAAGATATTAGTTAACACAGTACTAGAGGCTGTAAAAATAGGCGCGGATGGGGTCTCCCTTCATATTAATATTGGAACAAAATCAGATCCAGAAATGCTCCAAATACTTGGTAATGTTTCAAGAGAATGTAGAGAATATGGAATACCTCTTCTTGCTATGATGTATCCTCGAGGAGAGAATATTGAAGATGAACATGATGTGGAGGTCGTTAAAATAGCTGCAAGAGTTGCCGCGGAATTAGGTGTAGATATTGTGAAGACAAATTGGACTGGTGATCCAGATTCCTTTAAAGAAGTTGTTAATGGATGCATGGTTCCCGTGATAATAGCCGGAGGTGAAAAAGGAGGGATTAAAAATATATTGGAAATTACCAAACAATCTCTTGAAGTTGGGGGCGCTGGTGTAGCTTATGGGCGAAATGTTTTCCAAGCAGAAAATCCAACTAAAGTTGTAAAAGCATTATACTTAATTGTACATGAAAATTATGAAGTTAATGAAGCAATGAAAGAATTAGAATTATAACTAAAAAGAAAATACATGTTAAGATGAAAAAACTCCTTAGTGAAAGTGTTCAAATAGAGGATGTGACTATATATATTGAAATTTTTCACTTATATAAAAGTTATCTAACATTAGTATCTGATCAAAAAGAATTTGGTATTGGAGATGTTACTTTAAGCAGTCCACCAGCTATGGAAGGATTAAAATCTACATCATCATCATACAATTTATTTGGAATGCATAAAAGGTTATTGAGTTCTATTATTTCTAAAAAAATTTCATATATTTTAAAAGCTCCTGTCTTGGTTTTATTATTTTTAAAAACTAAGAAGGAAGAAGTAGAGATTACTAAACCGATTATAGAGGTTTTAGATAATAAATTAAAAAAAATAACAGTAAATTAATTTCAGAGATAATATTAATTCATTCTTTTAATAAGAATTAAAAATGAATTAGAATATTTTATAATTAGAGATTTTAGAATGCAGGGAGTGGGATTCGAACCCACGTACTTCTATAAGACCGGATGTCTCATCAACGGTTTAATTAATAGATCTTGAATCCAGTTCGAGAGAATAGAAATTCTCAATAATGTCCGGCACCGTTGACCAGGCTTGGTTATCCCTGCTAAAAATAATAGATTAACTTTAAAAATTATTTAGATAGATTGCTTATGTGTAATTATCTTAACCAAAAAACATTGGTATGATCATAAAAATAACTAGCACTCCAATCATAGCAACAAGGCAAATCATTTGAGTTCTTCCTTTCTTTTTATGTTTTTTTTCTTGAGTTAAATAATTATCATTACAACCTTGACTGCAAAATCTTCTTTCAGAGGCCATCGCTTTTCCACATATTGGACAATGTCTATGAGGGCCCCATTTCTTTTCAATTTGATCTTTCCATGAGGAATGAGACATAACTTAATATCACAATTATATAAGATTTATTCTAATTTGATTAAATCTAAAATGCTAAAAAAAATTTATTATAATTTTTAATTAGAAATTATAGTTCCGAAATTTTCAAGTTCTCCATTCCAGAATTTCTTAAACTTATTTAATTTTAATCCTGAACCAAGATATACTTTAATATTACTCCTTTTTATAATTTGTAAAGATACAGCATCAAGAATTCGATATTCCCCAGCAGCTGCTTGACTACTTTTTGAATTATTGATAATTAAATTATTTAATTCCTTATAATTGAGAGTTTTAATTATTTCTGCATCTTTATTTTTTTTAGGGTCTTTATTATAGATCCCATCGACATCAGTAAGAATAACAACTTGACTCGAGTTAATAAATTCTGCAACTTCTAGAGCTACGGATGTAGTAGATTGACCTGGTTGAAGTCCTCCAATCACAACTATTTTATTATGTAATAAAGCTATAGACAATTCCTCCAATGTTTGAGGAACAATAGGATAGGCTATATTACCTAAATAGGAAATAATTAGCTCTGCATTTAGTCTAGAAACTTTAATTCCAATGAGATCAGATAATGCTTCATTTTGAGTAGATTTTCTAATAAAATTAATATACTCTCTTGCGATAATTCCTCCTCCTATAATTATTACAATTATATCATAATTCTCATTGTTTTTAATAATGTTACAGATATTTATTATCTTTTCCGCATCGATATTTTTATTTTGATTAAATAATAAAGAACCTCCAATCTTAATGACAATATTATTTTTAACCATAGATATCCTTATTTTAAATTGATTTTTCTTTTAATTATATTAAATTATTTAATATAACTTATTAAGATTCATGAAAGAGCAAACTGAAGAAATAATTGTTAAAGTTCCACATAGAATAACTGGTTTTTTTGAAATCGTTAATGAGAGAGAACATTTTAAATTTAATAATCCAGAAGCTAAAGGTTCTCGAGGAGTAGGTTTTACCTTAAGTGTAAATGGTACTACAAAAATAATTTGCAAACCTTTAGAGCAAGATCAAGATTCAGTTTGTTATATATATATTAATAATGAACAATTGGATGAGAGAGCAGGAACATCATATTTTATTTTTAATTATATTAAAAATCTAATAATTAATCCAAAGATAATAGAAATTTATCATGAATTTGAGTTACCTGTGGAATGTGGTTATGGTGCCAGTGGTTCAGGTGCTTTAGGAGCCATATTTGGATTAAATAAACTATTGAATTTAAATTTACCTCCTCTTGAATGTGGAAGAATAGCTCATATTTCTGAAGTTATAAATAAGACAGGTTTAGGAACGGTTTGTGGTCAATTAAATCCAGGATTAACTATTTTAAAGAAAGCGGGATATCCTTGTCTTTGCCAACGAATTGTTATACCAAAGGATATTAGGATTATCACAACTTCCTTTGGTAAGATTTCAACAAAGTCCATTTTATCTGATGAAATTGTACGTTCTCTAATTATAGATATTGGAAATGAAGTATTTATAAAATTTTTAAAGAATTCCAATATAAAAACATTTATGAAATTATCATTAGAATTTATTGAAAAAACTAACCTTCTTGATATTCTAGATCTACCCAAAATAAAAGAATTAATTTCACTTCTTAATAAGCAAAATATTTTAGGAGCTAGTATGAATCAATTAGGAAATTCTATTTTTGCAATTTGTAAAAAAAAGGATGAAAAGAAGGTAATAGAGCAAATTAATTCATTTCAAAAAATAGATAAAATATATAATCTAGAAATCAATGATCAAGGATTAAGGATTTTATAATAATTTATTTCATAGATCTTGATTTTAATGTTGCAGCCTCAACAGCAGAAATTAATGCTGCTCTTAATTTTGATAACTCAAGTTGATGTATTGCAGTAATAGTAGTTCCTCCTGGACTTGCAACTTTATCTTTTAACGCTGCAGGATGCATTCCTGTACTTAATACCATTTTTGCCGCACCCAAAACCGTCTGAGTTGCCAGTTTTATAGCAGTATCACGAGGAAGCCCCATTTTGACCCCTCCATCAGCTAAAGCCTCAATTATAATAAATATATATGCAGGACCACTACCAGATAATCCAGTAACGGCGTCCAAATGTTTTTCATCTAATTGTACTACAATACCTACTGCTTGGAAAAGTTGTTTTACCCAATTTAAATCTACTTCAGATAGTTTATTATTATGACTTAAAGCAGTTGCACCCTCTCCTACTAATGCAGGAGTATTTGGCATGACCCTGACAATTCCTATTTCTTTTTTTATGTATTTATATATATAATCAATAGAAATCCCTGCTGCAATAGAAATTATAATATGGTTATCCTGTAGATCAGCAGCAATTTCTTTTAATACATTATCTATTACTTGTGGAAGTACAGCAATTAAAATTATTTTTGATTTTTTAATTAAATCAGAATTAGAAGTTGCTTGAGTAACCTTATAATTACTAACCTGTTGCTCAAGAAGATTTTTATTTATATCATATATAATTATGTTTTCTTTTTCAATTATCTTTAAAGCTCCTTCTAACAATGTTTTTCCCATTTTTCCAATACCAATTATTCCAAGTTCTTTTTCAAACAATACTAAATCACTTCAACTTTTTTTATTTTAAAATTATTTTAATATAGAGCAAATGAATCCAATTGGATCATCTGACAATTTGATACTCCATAATCATTCCATAAATGCAGTTCTAATAATACTTTATTATTCATTTTACCTACCTGTTGAAAATGATTCTCTAAAAATTCATTATTTAAGAAAAAATTTATTCCTTTTTTATTTTTTTCTGGCAATTTAACATAAATTGAGGCAAATCCTTTATTAATAAGAATCATAATAAGTGTATTTATCAATCTTTTTCCTAATCCCTCATTACGATAATTCTTATTAACATATAATAGATGGATGCATAAATTAGGAACAATTTTTCTTAGACAATCTATTTTCTTACTTTTATCCTCAGCAATTAAAATTCCAACTAATATGTTATTATTATAAGCAGTCAAAATAAAATATTCCTTTTTTAAGAATTTTATTTTAAAGTCATCTATTACGTCAAGATGATCTTTTGCACATAAATAAAGATCATATAAAGTTTCATTTTCTGCCATTTTTATTTCTATTTTTTTATTTTTTTTTTCATTTACCATTGTTAATCACTTCATAAGTTCCTGTTTTAATTCTATTATGCGGTCATGTTGAATTTTTCCATTATTGCGATCGAATCCATCACAAACAGCACTTCTAACACCAATAATATTTGGGGATATCTTTTTTATTTTAGATATGTCAGTAATTCTTAAATTTCCTGCTAGAGCGGTTTCAAGATTATATTTCTTTGCTTCTTCAACAAATTTTAATAATTGATTAACATCTAAGAAATTAAATATATTCTTTTCATCTTTTATGTAGGTATCAAGCATAGCAATTTCTGAACCTGATTTGCCCGCAATTTCAGGAATAGCTAGAAAATCCAATGCATCATCTAATCTGGTATAGTCTGCATAACCTGCGGTTACTATTTTAATTGAGTTATTATAATTTTTTACTGCTTTAATAACTTTTTGCATAAGGTAGATAGCTTGTTCTTTATTTTTTGGCCCTTTTAATCCTATTTTTATAATATCTGCTCCAGAAACTGCTGCACCTAATGCCGCTAGAGATGCTGAACCAGGTAAATTTGGAAAATCTCCAATAGTTGCACTTAAGTATTGTATACTATTTTTAGGAATAAGATTTTTCATTTCTTGAATAATCCATGGAAAATTTGCTCCTAGTGATCCCTCCTTTGGATTTTTACAATCAATATACTCCACACCAGCATTAATTACTATCCTTGCTTCATATGTATTTTCTGGACTAACCAATAATTTAATATTTTTATCCATAAATTCTCATTAATGAAGGTAATTGAAATATTAGAATATTATTATATTATATTATATTATATATTAAAGAAATACTTTTACTATGAGACTTTTTCTCTTAAAAATCTAAAACAAATTAATATATTGAGATGTATTTTAATCAATAAGTTATTTTAACAAATAATTAATTGAAAAAAAACTTTAATATATTTTTCTCAAAGATTTAAATTCTATCATTATTATTATATATAAAATTCTTTTAAAATAATTATAACAATTTTTTGGTAATTATGTCACCCAAAGAAGAAACAAAAATTGATATTACTGAGGAGGTTTTTAAGGAACCTATAGAAGTAATTAAAAAAATATCTACACATTTAAATCTTCCTTATACTAAAGTGATACAAACCTATGTAATGGAAGATAGATCTTTAGAATTATTGTTATTAAAACAAGGGTCTTCTTATTTCAAGGGAAAAATAGTATGGATAGGAAATAGAAAAGATGACACAGTAGGGACAATTTTTTGTGTAGATACTAGGTCTGAATTGAAGAACATAAATCCTACTTCAGAAAATACAGAAAGTGTATATTTAGACTTAAGAAAGAACGCTGTTTTAATCTCTACTGAATCTAAAGCAAAATGTTCAGTCTGTGGAAAAAATATTGAGATTTTTGACGATGTTTCAGGTTGTCCTTTATGTGGAGCTAAAGCTCATAAAGATCATATTTTGGATTGGATTAAAATGAAACATAATTGCCCCGTTTGCAAAAAATCTTTAGATCTCTCATCCATTGGACAAATAATTATCGATTAACTACATAATAGATTTTAGTTCATTTATATTAATTGTTCCATCGTATAAAGCCGTTCCAATCAATACGCCTGAAAATTCTCTTCGAATATATAATTTAATATCATTTATATCTTTAATACCTCCTCCAACATAGATCTTTCCGTGAAATTCTCTTTTGATATTATCATATAATTTTGGAATTCCACCCAATTTTTGACCAATCCTAAATAAGTCTAGAAGAATGATCTCTCTAACACCTAAATCTTCTATTTTTTGAATAACCTTAATAATTCCTCTATTTTTTATTTCTTCATTTTTTGAGATGATTTTTCCATTGTACATATCAATGCTAACAATTATTCGGTTTTTTCCTAAAATTTGAAGCCCTGCCGTTATTGTATTATAATCTAGAATCGTTTCTAAACCAAATATTAATTTATGGATTCCTAAATTAATATATTTTTTAAGATCACCCCTGTTTTCAATACCAGAGTCTAATAATATCTTTATTTTTAAGTCCATAGAGATTTCGGTTATTAATTCTATGTTTGGTCTCTTATTCATAATAGCATCTAAATCGGCAATATAAAATTTAGGAAAATTAACTTTAATTTTAAGTATTTTAATTATTTCTTTGGGATAATTAGAATTAAATAAATAAGATTTAAGTGGCTTATATTTTGATCTTTCTCCTTTAACTGCATGGACTGCTTTAGAATTTAATATATCAATTACAGGAATAATTTCAAAGTTTGACATAATATTTGGTGATATATTTAATTAAAAGTATTTTTAATATAGTAAATCATTAAATTTTCAAATTTTAATCTTTATATGTATTAAAAAATTAATTTATTCTATCATATTATATTTTTCATAAAAACATAAGAATACACATTTCATTAGTTAGGGATGGGATGAATTTTGTAGTAAAATGATTTGAAAATCAGTAATTTCTCTCACACCCTATCTTTAAATAAAAGTAATTCTCTGTAATAAATAGTGATGATAAATTAGATAACCAATAATGCATCATAATTCTACCGTAGGAACTACGGGATGTCAAACGTTTGGAGAAACTATAAGACTCAAACAATTCATTGAGCTCGTTTCGATGAATTACGAATCCAACACCTTTAGGTGGGGGTAGTTCAAGGCACACACTTTCTAATTAAAAATAGTTTAATTTAATTAACAAATAAATAATTGGATTTTTAAGTAATAAATTCTAGTATCCTTTACAAAAAAGAAGAGTATAAATTTCAATGGGAGTAAATATGAAAATTGATGTTTATGTTAGAAAGATTATTGAAGAAACTGGATTACACAAAGATGAAATAGAAAAAAAAGTCCAAGAAAAGAAAGAAGAGTTAAAGGGATTAATTTCTGATGAGGGTGCTCTATTTATTATAGCAAAAGAGCTAGGAGTAGATGTTAAGGATCAAAATAGTGAATTTTTAGAAGATATAGAGATAAATATTCAAGATATAAATCCAAACATGAGAAATATTGCTTTAATTGGAAGAATTAAAGATGTTTATAGAATATCCACTTTTAACAAAAAAGATGGAGAAGAAGGAAAAGTGGGATCTTTTCTATTAAATGATAAATCAGGAGATATCAGAATAGTCTTATGGGATGAACAAGCAGAAATCTTAAAAAATAATAATTTTAATATAAATGAACTAGTTAAGATTATAAATGGATATGCTAAAGAAGGTAAATTTGGCGTAGAAGTACATATAGGTAAATTAGGAAAGATTATTTTATCTCCAAATGATATTGATTACAAGAAATATCCAAAAATAACTAATAAACAAATAGTTCCCATAGGTGAAATAAATCTATCACAAAGATTAATTTCTGTTGAGGGAATAGTTATTCAAAAAAATAAAATTAATGAATTTGAGAAAAAAGATGGAAATATAGGAAAAGTATCTTCTATATATTTGAGTGATCCTACAAAGAGTATGAGAATTACTTTTTGGGATGATAAGACAGAAATCTTAAATGATATTAAAGTAAATGATGTTATTTGTATTACAAATCTAAATCCAAGACAAAATAGATTAGATCCAAATCAAATTGACCTTATGGCAACTTTTAATTCAGAAATTTCAAAAATAGAAAAAGAAATTAAAATTAATGAAAATATTGTGAAAAAAATAAAATTACTACAAGAGAGAAATGATATGGTTTCCTTTAAAGGTATCATCTCATCAATCGATAATCTAAAGAAAATTAATCTAAGATCAGGAGATGAAGTCTCATTATTAAGTTTTGTGGTAAGTGATGACACAGATGGGATTAGAATAACATTGTGGAGAGATTCTGCTGAAGAATATTCAAATCTTCTCGAAATGGGTCAAGGCGTTTTTTTGAAAAATGTATTATTAAAATATAATGATTATTCAAAGAGAAAGGAAATATCATTCTTACCAAATTCAGAATTAGAATTTATAAATCTAGAAATTAAAAATCTTAAGGAATTAGAATTAGAACAAACACAAAGTATCACATCCTCTTATACTGGAGAATATATAAGTATTAAAGATATTAATTCCCCTGGATTATATGAAATCAAAGGAGTTATTGTAAAAGATCTCAATAATATCACAATTTATCAAGCATGTTCAAAATGTAATAGAAAAACAAGTAATTGTGTTTGTGAAGAAATAGGAGATTCAGTAAATCGAATGATTTTTAATTTAATTATTGATGATGGTACAAGTACAATTAGGACAGTATTCGTAGGAAAACAAGCAGAAGAATTAATTAAAGAAAAAACAGAAATTATTTGTAAAATTATTAATACACCTGATTTTAACACTTTTTTAGAAACTTTATCGAATAAACTAGTTGGCATGGATATAATAATAAGAGGAAAAGCAAAATTTAGTGATTTTTCCAATTCTTATGAGATCTCTGTATATGATTTTAAAGAATTAGATGTAAATGAGGAACTGGAAAGAATGATAAATGAAATTGATGTCTAATTTCTCAATTTTTTAATCCTATATTAATTAATTATGCAAATTTCTTGATAATTCTGTGGATTATCTATAAGATCTTCATAAGTATTAATTAAATTTTTTAAAGAATCTTGGGTTAATTCTCTATTAAAAGGCCAAACTCCAATTATAATGTCTCCTTTTTGTATTAAATTACCAATTAAAAATCCATATCTTCTTTTTTTATGTAAAAAAAGAACTACATGATAATAGTTAAAATTAGGAATAGAACTATCTGATCCAAATTTTAATACGGCATCAATATTCTGAAAAGTAATAATTTGTTGATTTTTTTTTTTCTTTAGTTCTTTTAAATAATTATTAGGTATTTTAAGAGTTGAATTAAAAGATATTTCTTTAAAAGTCAAACTCAACTTTTCTTTTTCAATCTTATTAGAACCTTTAAATATTACCTTATAGACCATATAATTATTATATGATATTCAAATTTATTAAAACTTATTATAGAAATTATTAGATATAATTATCAAAATAATATAATTGAGTTTAAATCAAGATAATTAAAAAAAATATAGCGCCCCCGGCTTTCTCTAATATCTGTAAATCAAATATTATATGGGACTCGTTATGCTCAGAACTTTTGCATAATATCGAACATGCGACCACCCGGTTAACTTCCGGAGGTATTGTAATATCCAAATACCTTAGCCGGGTGCTGTGGGTGGATCAGTCTACAATTGACCTGATGCTCTACCTAACTGAGCTACGGAGGCATATCATAT
Source organism: uncultured archaeon (assembly GCA_964525635.1). Taxonomy (GTDB): domain Archaea; phylum Asgardarchaeota; class Lokiarchaeia; order Sigyniarchaeales; family SOKP01; genus JAFGOA01. The sequence continues at coordinate 10,929 of CAZGJX010000009.1, read as the reverse complement.
GTGTATGCTTCTGCCGGGATTTGAACCCGGGTCACGGGGGTGAAAGCCCCGCATGCCTAGTCCTTAATATATAATATATTAAGTTTGGCCGAACTACACTACAGAAGCATATTTTAACAAATAATACTAATAATTTATACTATTGAATACAATTAAAAATATTATTTTTTTTATTTTGATAATTAATTGCAAATTATATATTTTTCCATATTGTAATTAAGGAAAAACTCGATTTATAAAAGTAATTAATATATAATGATAAATAATAGTAAAGTTATAGAATCACTAATATTATAAATATCATTGATATATGAGAAATAGTTATTTCTATTTATCAATTATTCAGAAAATGAAAAGTTCATGCGGGAAGGGAGATTTGAACTCCCGAACTCCTTGAGAATGGATCTCTTCGAGATTAATCTCTTCTAAGTCCACCGCCTTTGACCAAACTTGGCAATTCCCGCTTTTATAAACATTATATATATTATTATAACTACTCTAAATTAATTAAATTTACCATTTAAATGCGAGAAGGTCACTTCCTTTAGGGAGTGAATGAATCGCATATTGTAATTTATTAAATTTAATCACTCTTCATTTATAAATCTAATAGGTATAATAATCATTTTAATGCTTCGGACTAATACATTAGAATTGAAACCTACTAAACAACAACAACGGATTCTAAGAGAAATGTTAGTAAGAAGTAGTGATATCTGGAATGTAGGTAATTACAAAAAACGACAAGCTATGTTTAGCAATGACAAAAATATTCCATCCTATGCTATTTTATGTAAGGATTTAAAATCTCATGAACATTATATATCCTTAGGAAGGCCTATTCTCAACAAATGCTCAAAAAGTTAGATAAATCATGGCAATCTTTTTGGAACTCCCTTAGATCAGAAAATAGAGAGCATAAAGTTTCTATCCCCTCTTATTTTAAGAATTATAAGACCAATCAAACACTCCCTAAATTATTAATTTGTAGGAATGATTGTTACCGAATAAATGATAACAATATCTATATCTCTTGTTCTAAGGATTTAAAAAAAAATATAGAATAAAAGGATTATTGAAAATAGACTATAATGGAATAGGAAAATGGATAGGTACTAAAAAATCTATGGAAATTAAATATATTCCATATAGTAAGAAATTCTATGCTTATCAAACTGAAGAAGTAAGCCTTATACCTATTGACTCTAAAGAAGAGAAAATATGCGCTATTGACTTAAGTATTAAGAGATATATAACAGCTTATACTAAGAATTCTAAAGATTTTTGTCTTCTATATGAATCAGAACATTTTTTTGAGCAATATCTCAATATAACCAAAATAATAACTTATTATCAAGCAATCGCAAAAATCGAGAATAATAGTTATTCAACTCATAGAATTAGAAGACTCTATCTTAAGAGAAAAAGAAACCTTAGCAATTATCTTAATAACATTCTAGCTCATTTTTTTAGAAAACTGAAAACATATCATATTTCTATGGTTATAATTGGAGATTTAAAAGGAATACGAGATTCCAGACTTCCAGAACATTACCAGAAGAGGAAAATTAATAATATGGTGCACAATTTCTGGTCTTATAATCTTTTTCTTAAGAAAATGTGCGATAAATGTAAGGAATTTGGAATCGACTTACTCATGATGAATTAATCCTATACTTCTTCTACATGTCCAATTTGTAATGAGAAAGTTACTCCACATGATAGGCTCTTTCGATGCTCTCATTGTGGATATGAACAAGATAGAGATGTGGTAGGAAGCATTAATATCTTAAATAACCATATTCATAATCAGTGTATTTATGATATAAGGGTAGAGAACTATCCTTTAGTGTCTAAGATTTTCATTGAGTCTTAGGGACTACAAATCTACTACCTTTAGGTAGTAATAGTTCAATAATTATAAAATTGAAATAATATAGATTATTTATAAAATGATAGGAATTTAAAAATTCACTTAGATTTATATATATATAAAAAAATGTAATATATGAGATTGATATAATATTGAGCGTTCGAGAATCTTTAATAAAACATTTAACATCAATATTAAGAGCGTCTGAGGGGACACTTTTAGTAGTATTAAGTGATTTAGATGGGCTTTCAATAGCAAAAATTGGTAGAAAAAGCGATATTGAGATCAACCCTAATCAAATTACTAGTCTTGCTTCTGCTGCCTTTTCTGTTAGTGAGGAAAATTGGGATGATCTAAATATAAAAGATCAAGTTATATCATTTATATTTTTTGATAAAGTATGTTTAATTACAATAAAGATAAATCAGACACTTTTAACAATTGCACATAATTATTATACAGATTGGCCCTTAAATGCAGATAATTTAGCAAGTTCAATGTATTACTTAAAAGAGAAATTAGGAGAATTTTTTGGGGGTAATGAAGCATCTGTAAAAGAATTGGAAGAATTTTCCAATAAAGTTAGAAGTGCAATTTATTTAAGTGGAATGGGAACAGAAGTACCTTTTTTATCCTATACTCCAGGAACTTATGATCATTCAAATCTACTATCTGGAATAACAGCTGTTCTTGAATCAATTCAAAATACCATATTCATAAGATATAGTCTTGCTAATCCCTCTGGATTAATGCTTGATGCAAAAGAAGTCAGCGGGGAAAACTTACCGATTTCAATTGAAGCTTTTTCTGCAAATGCAACAGTTGCTTTTCAAAAAATGAAAGAAGAATCTTCTCAAAGTTCTATAGGTGAATTATTGTGTTATATCGCAATTTCTGGTCAAAAGGCGGAAAATTTTTATGGTCTTATAACATGTCCATCTGGAAAATTAGGTTTTTCAAAAATGGCAGATCATAGTAATATTCAGGAAATCTCTTTTATTGGATTATTTAATTTGGATTATGGTGTAATCCCTGTAATTGGAGAATCGAGAAATGTAGTTTATTCAATTTTAGAAATCTTAGGTGCTGAAAAAACAACAGAACAGTTTATTAAAGCAGCTAATGTATTAATGAAGGGTAAATATAAATAATTTTTAGTTTTTTATTCTTTATTTTTATCAATTTTTGATATTATGTTGATATAAATTTAAAATTTGTTTTAACATATCTTTCCAAAAAATTATTAATTGAAATGAATAAAATTTATTTTTACGTTTCAATTGATATTTTAAAATTTCTTTCATATAGTTATAACTGAGATCTATACATTCAATTAGGGATAAATTCCTACTTGGTTTTACCAATAGACCATAAATAGGTTGTTTTTCATGGAAAATTTTCCACCAATTCTTATAATAAATTTTCGCTCCAAATTTTTTTTCTGCTTTTTCATACAAATTTGATCCAATAAAAGCCATGTATTTTGAGAAATCTAGATTTATATTATATTTTTCAACTAAAGAATGGTCATTAAATCGTTTTTCTAAAAAAAATCTTTTTCCTTGTAATAAGGTAAAATGATCCTCCCCAGGAGTCCCAATCATATAATAAAAAACAATTTTTGAACCAATTCTATTTGATTCAATAATTAAAGCTGTTGCTTTTTCTAGATAATTTTTTATACTATTATAGATAATTTCTTTGCTTTTTCCATAGAACTTATCCATTTTATATAACATTTCCTCTGAGCTGAAATCAAATCCAAAGTGAGGAATTATATCAAGATCTTTATAATTCTTTAGATCTTTTAAAGAACAAAACTCAATCCTATCATATACTATAATTTTAAATGGAAATTTACCTTCTTTACTAATTAACTTTTTTAATTCTATAAAGAATTCCTCTCTCTTAGATCTTTTTGGAAGAAAAAACATATCAGAGATATGTATTTGATTGATTGATAACCATGAGAGATTATTTATGATTTCCAATTCTTTGATACAATTTCTAATTTGCCTAGTTCTTATCTTTTTATAACATGATATCTTTCCTGATGTTCCACAGTAACTACATCTATAAATACACCCCCTAGAGAAATCTATATATAATTTATTGATAGATTTTCTGTAGCTTTTATAGAGATCTAAATTAATTAGAGGTAATTCATCAAGATCTTCAATTAATTCCGGTTTCAATATAATACAAGGTTCATTTGCATTATTGCGTTTTTTAATTGAATTATCGATTAATCCTGCTAATAGATTAAAGAAAGGAATTTCTCCTTCTTCTTTAATTAGATAATCGAAAGGAGTTTCATTTCTTGAATAGACCTCATATAATAATTCAGGAAAGTTTCCTATTTGAAAGTCATCAGGAATTATAGTTGGATGTACTCCTCCAACAACAATAATACAATTAGGGAAATTTTTCTTTGCTAAAAAGGCAACTTCAACAGTGTTTAAATAATTAAAAGAAGTATAACAAGAAATAGCAATAATATTAAATTTAAATTTAGTATATATATCTAATAATAATGTTTGTAGTACTTTTCTATATACATCTATTCTATTAGGTGAAAAGTTAGGCAAGTCTTCATGTCTTAAATCTAAATATCTCTCCTCTATTGGACATTTTAACATATTTTTTCTTGAATTAAGATAATTTGAAATTCTTAAGAAATTTAACAATAAATGAGAGTTTGCCCAATAAGCATATGGATGAATATATAAGATTTTCAATATAATCTCTATTTTGGTTGATATTCTTTATTCTGAGGAAATTTTTCAATTTTTTATATATTTATAGCTACTATCTATTTTAGATTCAGTATTTAAAAAAACCTTTAAAAAATTAATTTTAGATTATAAAGAAGAAATTCTAATGAGTTTATGATAAAATTAAAAAATTATTTTTAGATTTAGAAGATAAAAGATTGAAATATATAAATTGATGGTATTAATTATAATATGGATGTAATAAAATCAAAAAAACGGATTCCAAAGATTTATTCTATACGTTATACAAAAGGGGGATGTTCTAAAAAGAAGTGCACTATTATAAAATTAGAGAAATTTAATTTAGTGAAGATTATTCATAAAATTGATGGTTTATTAAAGAATGCATTAATATTAAATCCATTAGCTAAAAAGGAAATAACTTTAAATGATAAAGAAATTGTTTTAAAATATGGTTTAATTGTAATTGATTGTTCTTGGAAATATTTTTTTACAATTAAAAATATAAATATTGATAATTCAAGAAAGTTACCTCCATTAATTGCTGCAAATCCCGTAAATTATGGTAAATGGGAAAAATTAAGTTCAGTAGAAGCATTAGCAGCAGCATTATATATTAATGAATTCTATGATTATGCAAAAAAAATACTCTCAAAATTTTCATGGGGAAATGAGTTTTTTAAAATTAATAATCTAAAATTTTATTGAGAAAAAATACTGTTTAATTCTCTTTTTAAAAATATATTCACCCTAACTTTTAAAAAAAAAAAAATAAAAATAAGATATAATTTAATCCTCTTTACCTTTAGAGAGGCCAGAAGCGGCAATTACATCATCAATTTTTAATATCATTGCTGCTACTTCCGTCGCAGACTGAATGGCTTGAGTTAAGACTGCCAATGGTTCAACGACACCTAATTTTTCCATATCATCCGGTTTTCCTTGATCTATATTTACTCCAATAGAAGATCCCTCAGTAGATTCATGTTTTGATCTTAGTTCAACAACTAAATCAACAGGATTATACCCAGCATTTTCAACTAATGTTTTTGGAATAATTTCTAGAGCATTTGCATAAACTTCAATTGCTAATTGTTCCCTTCCTCCAATTGTTCGAGCAAAAGTTCTTAATCTTTTAGCTAATTCGATTTCAGTTGCTCCACCACCAGGTAAGATATATGGAACCTCAATAGCTGCTTTAACAACTGACAAGGCATCATGTATCATTCGTTCTGCTTCATCAACTACATGTTCAATTCCTGCTCTTATTAAAATACTAACTGTTTTTGGAGAAGCACATTGTGATACAAAAATCATATTGTCTTCCCCAACCTTCTTTTCTTCTACCAAACCTGCATTTCCAAGATCATCTGAACTAATTTCAAATATATTGTTTACAATATTTGCATTTGTAGCCCTAGCTAATTTCTCCATATCAGATTTTTTAACTCTTCTTACTGTAACAATGTTTTCCTTTGCAAGAAAGTTTTGAGCTTTATCATCAACACCTTTTTGACAAAAAACAACATTAGCTCCAATTTCTTTTAGTTTAGATACTCTTTTCTTAAGAATATTTGATTCTTCAGCTAAGAATTGGTTAATTTGATCAGGGGTTTGAATTTTTATTTCAGCATCAAATTCTGTCTTTTCCACTTCTAAGGCGGAATTTATCAATGCAATTCTAGCCTCTTTTATTGATTTAGGCATCATTGGACTGACAATTTCTTTATCAACAATCATTCCATCTATTATCTTTGTATCAAGTAAGCTTTTTCCTTCTTTTTTAATTATTTGAATTTGATCTAAATCAATAACAACATTTTCTCCTCTCTTTTCTTTGATTTGTGAAATTGCAGAAACTGCTATATCAGCAAAGTGGCCTTTTGCTCCCGCAATTAATTTACTATTCATCGAAGTTTCAGCAACTTTTTTTAATATTGCTTTATCATCAATTTGAATGTTTTTAGCGAGAGTTTGTAAGATTTCTTTACTTTTAACTAAAGCTTTCCTATATCCTCTGAAAATTATGGTAGGATGAACTTGTTGTTCCATTAATTCTTGAGCTAGATTCAATAATTCTCCAGCAATTATAACACTTGTAGTTGTACCATCTCCAACTTTTTTATCTTGAGTTTTTGCTACTTCAACTATCATTTTAGCAGCGGGATGTTCAACATCAATTGAATCTAATATAGTAGCTCCATCATTAGTTATTGTTACATCTCCAAGTGAATCTACAATCATCTTATCCATGCCTTTTGGACCTAATGTCGTTCTCACAGATTCTGAAACTGCTTTAGCGGCAGCGATATTATTTCCTTGAGCATCTTTTCCTCGTTTTCTCTCAGTCCCCTCTTTTAAAATTAATATAGGGACTCCTGATAATTGTGCCATTTTTTTATCACATTTAATTTAAATTTATTTCGTTCTTTATATATAAAGAACTCTATATCATAAAAAGTTTTTGACCTATAAATTCACATATTTTAGCTCAAGAAGACCCTTTCCTTTAGTGGGGGAATGAATTGACCACAAAAATGAAATCCGTAAATGATTATACTTTTCTTCTTTTTATCATAATTAATCAAGAAAACAACTTCCTTCTAGTACTGAGGATTTAAAGGTTTCAGAATGAGAAAAAAAATACTTAGTACTGTTCAGGGAGGTGATGAATTGAGTTTGAAAAAAAATTTAATAAATTATTAGACTCTCATATTTTTTAAATATTTCTGTGCTAATATCTTAGTATAGAAGTTGATTATAATTAATACATCAATTTCTTATCACTTGAATCCTCCATGAGCGAGGAGTCATTTCAATCACATTGAAATGGTTTTCTACGATAAACAGGCCATCCCGTAGTAGAAGCGGTTGCGTACTCGTAGGAAGCCATGGTCTTTAGACCGTGTTTAGTTCACATAGATCTCTAAGTCATAAAAAAATTTTTATGAAAATATATTTAAAACAAAAATAAAGAAAAATTATTGAATTAGATCTTGTATTATTTTATTTCTTAAAGTATCTGCTTCTTTAATTTTTTCAATTCTTTTTTTATAAGATTCAAATAAATTACTCTTTTCATCAAATAGACGTTTATAATATACCTTTATATTCATAGTTGATGGAGAACCCTTACTTATTCTTTTATCTAGGCATGCTTTTAGATTTTTTAAAGATTTAATGAGGTCTAATGAAATAGATATATTATTAAAACCATTATCCAATAAGATTTTTTCAATTTTTTCATTATTAAATAAATCCTCTGGTTCTTCAGAATTTCTAACTAAATCTCCAATAATTTGATGAGCTACCCTAAATGGAATATTATATTCATTAACTAGTATCTCAGCCAGATCCAGAGCTAAAATATAACTTTCACTTATTGCTTTCTTCATTTTTTGTTGATTTATTTTCAAAGTTGAAAAAATTCCATTCAGGATTTCAATTATTGAATTTATTAAGCAGAATGATTCTTGAATTATTGGCTTTAATTCTTGAAAATCTCTAAAATATCCAGAAGGAATTGCTTTTATTATCATAGAAGCTTTAAAAGCGTTAGATGTAATTATTGATGATTTAGCACGGATTAATTCAAGGGTATCTGGATTTTTTTTTTGTGGCATCACACTAGAAACAGAACAAAATTTATCATTCAAATCAATAAAATCAAATTCTTTTGTTGACCAAATTAATAAATCTCCAGAAATTCTCGAAATATGGAGAGCTAATAATGATAAAAGCATTAAAGTTTCAATAATATAATCTCTAGAACTTATAGCATCAAGTGAATTTTCAATTATTCCATCAAATCCTAGTAACTCAGTTGTTCTATTTCGATTAATATTTATGCTCGTTCCTCCAATTGCACATGCACCTAGAGGATTATTATTTATTCTCTTATATATTTCATTAATTCTTTCTTCAATACGAAGAATTTGAGCAATATAATAATTTATATAATGAGAAAATTGTCCTAATTGAGCTCTTTGAAAATGAGTGTATAATGGGAGATAATAATCCATAGAATCTTTACTTAATTTGAATAAAATATCCAAAAAAGTGAAGATATTTTTCGATAAATTATTTAGTTCACCTCTTATTTTTAATCTTAAATCAACAGAAACTTGATCATTTCTTGATCTACCAGTATGAATTTTGCCAGCAATATCCATCCCAATATCTTCAATAACAAGATATTCAATTAAGGGATGAATATCTTCAAAATCCTCACCAATGTTAAACTGTTTTTTATTAATTTTATCTTTAATTTTTTCAAGTGAAATAAGTATTTTTTTTATTTCATCTTCATTTATTAAACCTTGTTCAAATAACATTATATCATGAGCTTCCGTTCCAATTATGTCCTCATCAATAATCCATAAATCATCTTTTAATGATGATAAAAAATCTAGAACATTTTTGTCCATAGAATCTTTAATTCTACTCCTATAGAAGTCTTTTTTCATGACAACATCCTCTAACATTTAGAATTATAAAATCAGTTTTGTAATAATGAATTAATACAATTAATAAAAAATTTGTAATCTTAATAATAAATAAGTTTTAAGGTAGTCCAATCTTAATGATGAAATATGACTTTATTACTTGGAATAGTAGGTAAACCAAGTTCTGGGAAATCGACTTTTTTAAATGCTTCTTGTTTAACAAATGCGGAAATGAGTGAGTTACCCTTCACAACAATAAAACCTAATAAGGGGGTTGCGAGCGTTAGAAGTAAATGTGTATGCAAAGAATTTAATCTAAAGGATAATCCAAAAAATTCTTTGTGTATTGATGGTATAAGGTTAATTCCAATAAATATTTTAGATGTTGCGGGGCTTGTTCCAGATGCACATAAAGGAAAGGGTTTGGGCAATCAATTTTTAAATGATCTTAGTAGAGCAGACATATTAATTCACATTGTTGATGCAACAGGTTCTCTTGATAAAGCGGGTCAAAGAATATCTACAGGAGTTCAAGATCCTTATGAAGATATTCTCTTTTTAGAAGAAGAGATCAATTTATGGTTTAAAAATATATTAGAAAGAGAGGATTGGAATAAATTTACACGTGCATTCTCTAGAGTTCAGAAGGATTTTATCAATGCTTTGACTGACCGTCTTTCAGGATTAAAAATTACAACTTATCAAATAAAATTAGCTCTGAAAGAGTCTAAACTAGAAAATAAAAACCCAAGCGATTGGTCAGATGAAGATATTTTTCTTTATTCAAAAATATTGAGAGAATTAGCAAAACCTATAATAATAGTTGCTAATAAGATTGATAAAGAGAGTAGTATGGATAATTTAGATAATATAATAAAAAAATATAAGAAGAAAATAATTCCTTGCAGTGCATTAGCAGAATATTTACTAAGAAAATATGATAAAGATAAAATTATAAGGTACATCCCTGGATCAAAAGATTTTGAAATCCTTGACCCATCTAAACTTCATTCAAAAGAATTAGAGACTTTAGATAAAATAAAAAAGAGGATTTTAGATCAATTTGAGGGTACAGGAGTTCAGAAAGTATTTGAACATGCTATTTTTGATGTTTTAGAACAGATATGTGTTTATCCTGTTTCAGATATAAATAAATTTTCAGATAATAATGAAAATATCTTACCAGATGTTTTTTTAGTTAGAAAAGGTACTAAATTAATTGATTTTGTTAGAGATAAAATACATAGTGAATTAGCAGATCATTTTATTCATGGAATTGACGCAAAAACTAAAAAAAGATTAGGAGAAAATTATGAATTGTCCCATAATGATATAATAAAAATTGTTTCTGCTAAATAAAAAAATAATTATTCTTCTTTCGATGTAACAAGAATATAAGCTAATATTATAATTAATAAGATAATTCCTAAAGAAGTAATACCAAATCGAAATAATTCTTCATCCAATTTAATTAACACCTTGAAATATTTAAAACTTTAAAAGAATTTTTAATTTTTTTATTTTATAGATTTTATTATGTAATATCTTAAAAATAATTTCTTGTTTTTTTATGTTGAGAATGGATTGGATGAGAAAAACTTTCATTATTAAATTAATAAATGATTTTAAAAAATGGACTTGACGGGAACCACCTAAAAGTGATATCACAGTGATATCGCCAAATCATATTTTATCCAATTTTTCAATTAAAACTGGAATAATTACTTTCTTCAATCAGCTCCATCAACCGAGAAGGGCTATATTAGATTATATTACTTCATACCTGAGGGAGTAAAGGATTTATTATGAAAGAATTAAAAAATTTCTTAGTGTCCTATAATTGTTAAACATCCCCTCCTTTCCTGAAATAAATTTT
>CAZGJX010000008.1:0-66512 GCA_964525635.1 uncultured archaeon | reverse complement strand
TAAATTCTAATAAAGAATTTATAATTCTCTTGAAGAGAGATAATGACTCTTCCAATCTTCCCGTCTGTTGAATATCTATAAAGAAGAATAATAAGTCAATGTTGTATAGATATATTTTTCTTTGTTCAAGATACCGTTCTAAATATATTTTCTGTCCTCCTAAATCCCATAGGATAATTTTTGAATTTTCTTCATTTATCAAATTCTCCTCATATCTATTTACTCCTTTTGTAGGTAATGTCTTAATAATTTCAGAATACCTTTTTTTTACACCATGAAGAAAACTTGTTTTTCCCGCCTTATCTAAACCTGCAAAAACTATTTTTATATTCCGTTTTGAAGAAAAAGGATCTTTTAATTCATTAATGAATTCATTTAATTCTTCTCTCAACAAATCCATTATTTCTTTATATTTATTTATATTAGAGAAATTTTGAATTTTAGTAGCTGTTCTATCAATTATAACTCTTAAATATTTCATATTCTCATAAAAAAACGTTTTATTATCCTCATCAACTAATATTGTAATTGTTGCTGCTTTAGCATTACCTCTTGCCATGGTATCAGGAATTAAAAAAAAATATGTAAGTCCATTTAATTTTATATCTGGAAAAGGAATTATACCAAAATAGTTAATCCCATCTGTTTCATAGCTATCTTGATAAGTTGAATCTCCCATTAAGAGACTAATTGTTTTCATGCTTATAATTAGTCTTGCTCCTTCATCCATATCAATTGGCCAACAAACAACTGGTGTGGGTCCATCTTCATCAAAAATAGATAGTATTACACTTTTAAGAACATCTTTTTTAATGTTCTTTATAATATCAACATCCTTATTATTGTTATCTTTATCCATTTTACCAAATTATGATGTACTTTTTAAAAATATAAATTGACAAAAAAAAATATAATAAAATTTATTCTTTTTTTTTAATATAAAACATATCTTACAAGAATAAAAATTATCTTATCTGAAAAAACAATCTTTTTTTTTTAAAAATTGATATTATTGGAGAGTCCTTTTTTTTTTATGATATTAATAAATCAAATATAAATATGGAAGAAAAATGTGACTTTTCCCAAGTAAGTAATTTTTTCCAAGAAATTTATAATCTTATTAAAAATTCAAAAAGAGAATTGGATGAACCTTGGTATTTAATTAACCAAGTTGAATGTTTGAAAAAATTAAATGATTTAAATATAAACCAATTATCATTAACTTATAATTTTATAAAATATGAATGTTGGAATTATATTTCTATTAATAAAATTAGATTTATTCTTGAATCTCTTAGTTTTCTAAAATATGATATTAGAAATCTTTCCAAAATTTTAGATTATAGAGGATTTGAACAATTAATAAAGGAAATACTCAATTTAAAGAGCTATAATGTCGTAACGAATTTTAGATTTTCTGATCAATCATCTTTTAAATTTGAGACATTTCAAAAAAGATATGAAATTGATATTTTAGGATTAAAAGAAAATATCCTTTTATTAATAGATGCTAAACAATGGAATAAGAAAGCTTCATTTAATATAATTGATAAAGTGGCAAATTTGCAATTTCAAAGAATTGTGGCTTTAAAAAAAAATCCAGAGATATTATATAGATTAATTTTAGATTTGATAAAATCAGATAAAAATATAAAGAATATACTTCCATTGAAATTATTACCTGTTGTTATAACTCTCGAGGAAAATAGTATCTTAACGAATAAAATCCGAATTCCGCTTGTTTCTATTTATAAACTTAATTCTTTTTTACAAGAATTAAAAATTAATATCGATCTGTTTAATTATATAAAAATAAATAAAATCTTTATCCAAAAAATGTTATCTAAAAAAAAATAATTTTTATTTAATTCCTAGATATTGTTTTACTTGTTTATTTACTAAATTTTTTGCAATGTTAATGATTCCACTTTTAACTTTAGGATGTGAAAAAATAATTAAAATCATATTCTTCAAGTTAGAATTTTCTTGCTCTAGGGGAGCTAAATGTAATACTCCTTCAGAACCTCGAATTGCAATGGAATATAATTCTCCAGCACTTAGACCATTTACTATATCACTTCCTATCATTGATAAATTTTGACCTACTGTAGCAAATAAAGAATCAGATATCCGATCTGAAATTGCTGATGCTAATATAGTTCCATCATTTTTAATAATAGCTGAAGCTTCAACGTTTATATCAATATTTAATAAATTTTTAAGAATTTCATTCATACTTTCTGGTTTAATTTCTTCTTTCTTCTTTTCTTTCTTTTTTGTAACTGCTTCTTCCATTGTATTATCTGTAATATCTAATTTCTCTGATAAAAATCCTAATACATCAATCATATCCTTTTCCAATTGTTTTTTTACCGTAATTTCTTTAGATTCTGATTTTTTTTCCTTTTCAACCTTTTTCTTAATTTTTATCTCATCTTCTTTTTGTTCTGTGATTAAAGTGCCAGAAGATGCTTTTTTTATTGATAATATACTACCATCATAAGGAATCGGTTCGATCTCTTCTAAAATTTGTTTACTTTTTTCAGTTTTTTCGGGTATATAATAATCTTTTTTTTTATCCTTGATTTCAACTTCATCTTGTTTAGGAATCTCTTGAAGTTGCATTTGCTTTTTAGATTTTTCAGTTTTTTTGTTATAAAAAATATTAGTTTCTCCTATCATTTCTAGGTTAGCATTATTAGGAATTTTTATTTCTGATTTTTTTTTTTCTTTTCCTTTTATATGCGTTTTAGGTTTTTTTTTATTTGATGAAATTTTCAGACGAGGTGCTTTAGAGGATATAGGAAGAAATGCACCACATTTTCTGCAAACTCTTCCTTCATCATCCGCATTAACAGAGCCACAGTTAGTACAAATAATCAAATCCACTTATCTCCTTATAATTTTCCTGTATTATATATAATCTATAATATATTTATTTAATAATTTAATTTTATTTTTCTATTCTCTCTTGATAAATTAGATCTATTAATTAATTAGAAATAACTTTTCTTCAATAAATATATACAAATTCACATATATATTAATTTCTCTCCAGAGAAAAAGATTTTTATTTAAAATCTTTAAGAGTATATATATTTGGATATAGAAAGAAAAAATTTTAAGAAATAGAAATTTCCTTATTTATATAAAATTTCCTTTAACAATATTGAAAGTGAATCAATATCTTCTTTATTATACTCTGGTTTCTCTTTTACTAATAATAAATAATATGGAGAAAATTCCTTTTTTAATGATATTTGCTTGAAAATAAAATATTTATTATTTCGTTTAACCATTACTTGATTCTCTGTATTCAATAATGATGAATTTCTCTTTTCAGCAACTTTAAAACTGTCATTAAGGGTTAAAAAATAGGGTGTTGATGAATTTAAGATTTCTTTAATATTATCATTTTTAAAAAAACCACCAATTTGTAGAGAATTATCATCTATTACCACTACACCTTCAGATTCGATTTTCTTAGCAAATTGTTTTATAGTTTTATCTATTAATTCGGATTTAGGATATAATGTTAAAAAGATTTCAGACATTGCTTTAATTAATGATGGTAAATCATATATAGATGTATTATAAAACAATAAGTCTTTATATTTCGTTGTTTTATTTATTTGTTGTTTTAATTCCGTTATTATATCTGTATACTCATTATAAGCGCTTTTTTCCAATGCAGGATCAAATTTATGAAAAAATAAATATATTGGTGGTTTTATTTCTAATTCTTTAAATTTTTTAATTACATCTTGAAGATAATTAATTGATTCTTTAATTCTCTCTTTATCTTGAATATCTATAACATAAATAGCAATTTCTGTATTATCAAAGTATTTATTTGGATTTCTTAGATAGGCAATACGATATAATTTTTGACCACCTAAATCCCATTCTGATATACTTTTTCCCAAAAAGTCAAAAATTCTTCTTTGTGCGCCCCGAGTAGGGGTTAGTATGGCAATCTTTGAAAATTCCCTCTTTAATGCCATTATTATTGAGGTTTTTCCTGCGCCATCAAGTCCCGTAAATAGGATCTTTTGACTTTCATCTGGTTCTTTTAAAAACTCCATTGTAAAATCTTATTTAAATAATAATGAATTAAAATAATAATAAAAACCAAACAAAATAAAGATTTATATAATTTTTAATAAAATTCTTATTCAAATTAATAACTAATTTTTAAATAATTTTTAAATTCTAAATAACTCCTTATTTCAGTTGGATTAGGGAATTCTTCTTTTTTTTGGATCAATTTTAAAGATTTAGGTAATTTAGGTATAATATTAATTAAATTTATTATTTCTTCAGGAAATTTAGCAGGATCTGCCGTCTCTAGAGTTATTGATTTGTAATTTTTAAATTTTGGAAATTCATTTCTATAGATTTGAAGAGCCGCCCATCCTACAGCTCCATGAGGTTCAATAATTTTATTCTGTTTCCTATAGAAATCTTTAATATTATCTTTAGTTAGCTCATTATTAATAGAATATGATATGATATCTTGTTTCATTTTCTTTATATTTGGTTGTTTATTGATTTTTCCTATTTCATCAATCTGTCCATCATATAAATCAATCAGACGAGCAAGATTGGAAGGATGTCCAACATTCATAGCATTGGAGATGCAATTTTTAGAAGGCTCAACTTTTTTATAATTACCTGTATTTAAAAATACAGGAAATTCATCATTCTCGTTAACTGCCGCAATGAATTTTCTAACTGGAAGTCCCATGTTATATGCTATTAATCCTCCCATTAAATTACCAAAATTCCCAGAAGGAACAGAAAAAATAACTTCTTCAGTTTTTTTCTCTATTATGCGTGAATAACTCCAAAAGTAATAAAGAGTTTGTGGTAATAACCTACCGAAATTTATAGAATTCGCTGAAGTTAGATTTAATTCTTTTAAATCATTATCTGCGAATGCTTTTTTCGCATATCTTTGACAATCATCAAATTTACCATTAATACCTATAGCTGTTATGTTTTTTCCTAGAGTTGTCATTTGTTTTCTTTGTAAATCACTTATCTCTTCCTTAGGATATAAAACTATGACTTTTATTCTATCCATCTCATAAAAAGCTTGGGCGACTGCACCACCAGTATCTCCTGAAGTAGCCGTTAAAATGATTATATTTTTATCCTCTTTTTTTAGAAAATATCCCATAATTCTTGCTAAAGTACGAGCACCAAAATCCTTAAAGCTACAAGTTGGTCCCCTATCTAAAAAACACATATAATCATTATCTGAAATTTGTTCAATAGGTACATCAAAATTTAATGCATCATCTATAATTTTTCTAAGATCCTTTTCAGGTATACTTTCTTTTATTACTTTAGAAAGCACATTATATCCAATCTCAGTAAATTTTAGATCTTTAAATGAATATATCTGCTTCTCTTCCAATTTGGGGATCTCATTAAGCATATATAATCCTTTATCTAAGGCTTGACCCCTTAGAATCGCTGTTTTAAAATCCACATCTTCTGTATTATAATTCGTTGAATGAAACATAATAATGTTTTTTTTAATGATTATTTACCAAAAAAGTTATGTTATAAATTATAACCAGAAATAATATTTCTTTGATTACTAATCAAGAATATAATCCTCCCAATGATATGTGTTAAGTTTATAATTTAAAAAAATAAAATATATAATATATTTATATTATTAGAGAATATATTTTATCCATGAGAATTATAAGAAATATTTCCCCAAAATATATACTATATATGATTATAGTACTGGTTTTGGTAATCATGGGGGGAGTAGCATATACGATCTTTTAGCTCTTAGGATTCCTTTAATGATTGTAGGATTTTGTATGATTTGTATTGTGGAGGCTGCCAATACAGAATATGACAGGGAGAATTAGATATAAATATCAATATTAATATTAATACTTTTTTTTTCTTGAATAATAATTATTTAAAAATCTTTAAAGCTTAAGTCTTTAAAATTATTTTTTTTAGATAATTCTAGGATTATATTTAAAACTTCCTGAGGATTTTTGGCACTATATATTAAATCTGGTCTTCTATCGTCTATTTTTTGATTAGCTAATTTTGATGACCATCCATCAACACTAGATAAAGCGATTAGGGGTTTACCATAAATCCATGCAAAACACATTTCAGAGAGCGTCCCAGCTTTTCCTCCTATAGCTACACAAATATCGCCACTTAATACAACAACTATGTTTCTTGCTTGAGAAAATGGGACGGGGATTGCAATATCTATATATTTATTAGCAGTACTTTTTTCTTTATGGGGAATAATCCCTATAGTTAAACCTCCTTCTTCCTTTGCTCCTTTACAAACTGCTTCCATAGCTCCAAATAATCCTCCACATGAGATAACATAATTATTTTTTGCCAAGAGACGCCCTATTTCAATTGCTTTCTCTTCTGTATCCTTATCTATCTCACTTCCACATATTATTGATATTATTCCTTTACACTCTTTTTTAAAATCAAATTTCATTAAAATCCTCAAATATAATGATTATTTTATAATTTTAAATAAAAATAAATGATGTTAAATTAAAACTTGATTATGCCTTTTTAAGTTTATTTCTCAATTTTAAAATGTTAATTAGGTCATTTAATATTGCTGATGCTGCTTCATAACCTCCAGCACCTCTCCCCATAATTATAATAGGGCCACCATATTTAGTTTGAAATTCAACCACATTTAAGGTTCCACCAATATTTAGAGGGGAATTAATCTCAATTAATCGTGGCTCAACAATTAAGGTATTATTTTCCGCAATGGCTAAATGTTTTATTATATATCCATCAGTTTTTGCCAAATCTATTGCTTGAGGTGTAATTTTTGTTATACCTTTGATTTTAACATCTTTAATTGTTTTTGACCAATTCAATAATTCATTTGCCAAAATAACTAATTTTCCTGCTGCATCATATCCTTCAATGTCTAGAGTAGGATCTGCTTCAGCATAACCTAATTCTTGTGCCTCTTTTAGAGCAACTGAAAATGATACTCCTTCAGAAGTCATACGACTTAAAATATAATTTGATGTTCCATTTAATATAGCTGTTATACTTAAAATTTCATTTCCAATTAAAGAATTTTTAATAGATAAAACAGGTACACAAGAGGCTACAGTTGCTTCATATTTTATAGATGTACCTGTTTTTTTTGCCAAATCATGTATTTCTTCATATTTTAAATAAAAAGGACCCTTACTAGATGATATAAAATTAATATTATTTATAAGTGCTTCTCTAATATGACTCTGTGCAGGTTCTCCTGTTTCTGAATTTGTCGGAGTTGTATCTATGCAAATATCTAATCCCAATTTTGAGATATGTTCTATTGCTTTTATATTATTTTTCCAATCCTCAAGGATTCTAAAATTTTCTTTCTTCTCTATTATCTTTGATAAATCCAAACCTTTTTCATTTATTAAAGCACCATCATATTCAAAAATAGCAATGACTTTAATCCTTATTCCATAACTATTTATCAAATAATTTTCTTTTCTTTTTAATAAATCGATAAAGGATGTACCTACATTCCCTTTCCCTATTAATCCAATTTTGATTTCCATAATTAATAACAATTAGGATGTTTAATTCCAATTTAATTTTTTTATAATAGTTAATAAAAAATTGGATAAATTTTTTATCTGAATTTAAATGTAACCTTAATATAAGATTCAATATATGAGTTTATTATCTATTATAAAATAAACTTAATATTTAAGATCTAATAAGAATTAGATTTTTTTCATTACATATTTTATTTAATTCATCAAGCATTTGATCTTTAGTAATTGATTCAGGAAAATCTATTTTTAATTTTACATTACTAACTTCAGATATTTCTGTAATTTTAGCCTGCAATTCGGATACTTTAATATTTTTAGAAGCTAATCTTTTTATTGTATCAACTATATCAGTATCAAATACATGTCCCGTTAATATAACAATTAGATGATGTTTCTCTACTCCTGAACTAACATTATCTATTTGAATTTTATTTTTCAAGAGTTGATTTTTAATATCTTCCAATCTTTTCTCTTTCAATTCTTCATTTAATTCAAAAGAAATATTCACTGGAATCATATTATTTATTTTTTTATCATGATGATGAAGTATTCCAAAAATATTTCCTCCATTGTTAGAAATTGGTTGTATTAATTCTATTAAACTTCCTGGAGTATCAGGAATTCTAACTTCTAAATTTATCATTTCTCTCAATTTTTTTTTAAATTTTTATTGATTAAGATGTTGGACTTGAATAACGTAAAAACTCTGGAATTCTATCACCACATTCGGGACATAATGATAATCCTTCCGGAATAATTTCTTGACATTTTGGGCACATAATTTTTTTTGCAGTTAGACCTTCAATAGTTTCATAAGATTTTGTATGTGGAATTGGTTTTTTGGAGACATCCTCCTTAGTTTTAAACTTTTTTATTAATATTATAGTGAAAGGAATTCCAATCACCCCAATGAAAAGAAACATCAAAATATATCCCATTACTAAAATAGATTCAAACAATACGATTTCATAAAAAAGACCAGATATACTTAAAATAAAATTATATTTTCCAGGAAAAGTGGATAATTTTGCTTGAGTTTTTATTATAAATGTTTGACTTTGATTATATCCAACTAACGTGAAATTTTGATTTATAGCATCAAAAGTATCATTACTGCCAAAATCATCCATAAAAATATTTATTTCTCCACTTTGATTAGATTTAATTGTGATTTCAACCTGACATTCAATCCAGATTATTTTTGGAAAGATATAATTCACTGAATGATTGTTCATTCCTTGAGATATTTTGATATCTTGATTTTGTGTATTATAATTTCCATAACCAATAAAATTGTTAGAAGATATAAAATATGAAACAAAACTGGATAAAAATATTAATGTAATAAACAAAGATAATATATAAAAATTTAATTTTTTAACTAACATATAAATAATATTTGATTTTTTTTTTAGAATTTATTCATATATATAGAATTTTTACGGTTATTTAATCTCAAAAGATTTTTTTATTTAATAATTTTTTCTATCTAATGAATAGATACATAATTTCTATATTATTATAGTTTTAGTTTAAACTTAATTTAATATTGAAAAACTTAAATTTAGATATAATAAATAAATAAAAATGTTTTTACTCCAAATTAAATTCAGATTTTGCTTGTTTATAATTTTCCAAATTCAATAAATATAGTAGTTTATTTGATTCATATTTTTTATTTAAAAGATCATATTGCTCCATTTTATCAATATACTTTTTAATTGTATTATAATGCATATTAAGATATTCAGCTAATTTAGTTTTAGTTATACCATTATTATTTTGTTTGAGAAAGTTGATTATCTTAATTGTTTTATTTCTTTCCAAGAAATGTATTTGCTTAACTTGTTTAAAATCTATTTGATTATTAAAATATATATAACGATTTTCAATTTGTTTTCTTTTAACTAGTGTGAATTTTTCCAAAATATTTAAATGCCAAATAACTACATTAAAATTTAAATTTAAATCTTTAACAATTTCAAGGAAATAAGTTCCTGGATGATTCGTTATATATTTAAATATTATTCTTCTTTTTTGATTATTTAATATGTTAGTTTTTACTAATTTTGACCCTTCTACAACAAAATTTTTCTTAATTAATGATCTTAATATATTTTGTATCCCATTTTTATTAACATTAATATTACTTAATCTGAATCTAATTTGAATTAATGATAATAATTTTTTCATATTGAACTCTCTCTTTTTTTCTAGATGTTGTTGAACAATATTTAGAATCAAATTCTCTTGATGAGTAAGTTTAATATGCATTTTTATATCTATCCTATTTGATTTTTTAATTCAAATTATTTTGATAAAATTTCAACTCATTGAAGATTTTTTGGCGCTTCTTCTCTGAGAAAAAAGCTAAATCATATAAAAATTCGGTTCTCTCATTTTGATCCCATTGAAATTGATCTATAAATGCTATATCTTTTCTGTTAAAACTGGTTAACTTAAGACCCTTAATATTACTTAAATTATCTATTATATTCTCTTGAACTAATTTCGACAAAACATTTTGGCCCCTAATAGGCTTTATGGGTAATTTTTTAGGACCTGTTTTACTTTTGAAACCTATTTTAGTAAATAGATTTTTTTTATGTAAATAAAATAATGCGAAGCCAGAGGCCCCAATTAAAGCTCCATTTATTAATGCAATATTTAAAATTGGAAAAATATCTTTTTTAGGTGATTTAAATACAGTGATTTTAATATTTGCACTATAATAATTATCATCACAATCATAAACACGTACTTCAATCCAATAAATTCCTACGTCTAAAATTGAGTTGTTAGTAATAATACCATTTATTTCTATATCAAAATTTAAAGTATCATTAATCCAATAATACGTAATCCCTGTAGGATCAGAAGCATTTATATCATAAGAAAAACTTTTACTATAAGCAATTCTTTGATCTAATGGAATTTCATCCCATATTAGGTCTTCATATTCATATTGACTAACTAAATATAAGATTTCAGTATCATTATCCCAAAATCCCTTTGTATGATCGGTCCATACAGCATGAATATTACTTTCATTATCTACTGTTATATCTGGAGAAAAACTTTTTCCGGTATTCCAATAATAATTATTGTATCCATCTAAAATAACTATAGGATTTAACCAATCTATCCCATTTATAGATGAAATATACATTATTTCACTGTCAGTCCCCAAAACGTCCATTAGTACTATCCTCTAAAACTAAATGTATTTTACCTGTTTCATCAATAATTATATTGTTTCCTCACTTATTCCATCATTCCAATAGTTTCCACTGTACCCATCAGATAATACAGTTGTATTGGTAAGAATTATTGAATTTATATGAGGATTTATTAAAGCAATAGATTCATTATTAAAATATGTAAATTTATTAAAATTGAGAAAAATAAGAGTATTAACTAATAATAGAAATATAAATAACTTAAATATATTATTTTTAATTTTATTTTTTCTCATAAAAAATTTTATCCTTATTTATGGATTGATGAAATTTTATTATCGCGATCTATAAAAAAATAATATTTTATCATATATTAAAATTTTATTAATATTTTTCAGATATTTTCTTAATCCTTTTTTTTTTAATCAGGTTTTTATCATCAAAAATAATTGGTGTATTAAAAGATCTCTTCTTCTTAAAACACTTAGAAACTGATTGTTTCCATAACACCTTTTTTATTATAAATTCTTAAGATTTCTTTATTTTTCGTTATATTTCCAATTATATGTGCCTTCATTCCATGGTCTTTAAAAACTTCAATAATTGTTTTGCATTTTTCTTCAGGAGCTGTCAAAATAAATGAAGTAGTTAAATACATTTTTGAAAACATATTTAAATCGTAATTTAATTCAATTAATATGGGTGGTATTTCTATATTATCAATATAAATTTCAGCTCCAAGCCCAGAAAATTTAATTAATTGTATTAATGTTCCAAATATTCCCCCATTTGAAATATCTTTTGATGCATTAACAATCTTTTTTTTTGCTATAATATTCATACTTTCTCTTTTATAGAGAATTCTCTCAGAACTCTTAAAGGTTGTAGTATCATAAATATATTTATTTGTTTTTCCAATTTTTCCATTAAAATCAACAGCTAAAATGATTTTATCGTTAACCTTTGCTCCACACGCAGAAATATAATTGTCTTTTTTTATTTCTCCTATAATTGTTGAACTTAATTCATTTTCACCACCAAGATTCGTATGACCTCTAATAACTGGGACCTTAAACTTCTTAGATCCCTCACAAATACCCTCCATAATTTGTTTTCCAATAATATCATCTTTATAAGAGAGAATTATACTTGCTGCGATTGGAAATCCTCCACAAGCATAAATATCATCAACACTTACCAAAATAGAACTAAATCCTGCCCCAAAAGGATTATTATTAATAAAAGAAGTTTTAATTCTATCAGTGGTCATTAATATGTATTTATCCCCATTTTTGATTGCTGCACTATCTTCTCCTATACTTGAAAAAATTCTACTATTTTTATAGGAGTTTGCATCAATAAAATTAACTATTGGATAAATTTCTTTTTTAACTATTAATTTTTTATTTTCTCTAATAGTCTCTGCTATTTTTTTTAACATCTTTATTATTTTAAACTCTAATTAACCTTTTTTTTTCCTTCAAAAATACAATTATAAATATTCTAATTAATTTTTAATTACATTTTAAAAAATCTGTAAATTTTTTTAATTGCCAAATAAACTTATTAATTTAAACTTATACCTAATAAAATAAATAAAAAACATTTTAGATTTATATAAAAATACAAAGTAATAAAAATGGAAAAAGAACTCTCATCATCAATAATAAAAGGTTTTGTTTTTTGTATCCACGATGAATTAGGACCTCAACCAAAATATGTTTATCCTCAAATGGTTCCTGATATACATATAGAACCCAAGTCAAAGAAAAGAAAAAACTTATTATCATTAACCTTTCGAGATTATATGCAAATTGCTATTAAAAATCTAAGTCTTTTATTAACAGATGAAATTATCCCAGATAGAAATAATATAAAGGAATTCAAATATTTTGCAATAATTCCATATCCAGATTTCAACCTTACATCATTAACTTATTTCCATTACTTGCAAATAAATACTAAAATTAAGCCAATTGAAACGGCATTTTCAATTTTAATTGATGAGAATAAACGTAATTTTTTATATAATAATTATAAGCGAATTCAAAATATTGTAGAGAGCTTTTTTGATGATTTTGACAAAATACTAATTGATGGATTTTTGGATGAAGAAGAAGTTAGACCTTTTTTTAAAAAATTCATTAAAGATTTAATTCAAATAGAAAAACAACCAATAACCCCAGCTTCAACTCAAAGAAAAATGAAAATAATTCTAGCTGGTCTTGATGACTCTGGGAAAACTTCTTTTCTATTGACAGTTGATAGGAAATTCTCAAAATTAATGAGATTAAAACCAACACGAGGAGCAAGTGTTCAATCCATCCAAGCCTTAGGAGCATCATTAATTTTATGGGATTTAGGTGGTCAATCTAGCTCAAGGGATAAATATCTAGTTAAATCAGATATATATCTCTATGAAACAGATTTAATTTTTTATTTTATTGATATTAAAAATAAAGAGAGATTCAAAGAGAGTTTAGATTATTTAAAAAACATCAACAATGTATTAGAAAAAGAATTAGATCAAAATACACCAATGGTGTTTATTTTCTCTAAAGGTGATATGGATATATTAGAATCAAAAGAAATTAAACAAAATATAAAGAATTTAAAATCTCAAATTGCTAATTTATCAACAGACAAAAAATTCGATTTTTATATTACTAGTATTTTTGAAATTACAACTATTCTAAGAGCTTTTTCCTCTGGAATATCAAAATTAAGTCCAAATAGAGATTTAATAATTCATAATCTCAAAAAATTTTCCAAAAAAACTGATGTGTATATAACACTATTATTAAGTGACGATGGATTAGTTATAGCTGATTTTTATTCATATAAGGCAGGTAATTTAATGGAAAATGAAGAAAAAAAAGAAATTCTGCAAGATATTTTTGAAATAACTGCCCCCCAGTTTACTATGTTATATAAGATATTCCATAAGTTTAAAGCACTTAAAAAGGATAAAGCTATATTTAAATTAGCAAATTCATTTGTCCTTATTAAAAAATTAGATATTTTTGAAACAAATTTACATATTTTATTTTTAGTCGATACTGTTGATAAAAAAGAAAAAATAGATAGATTATTAATAGATTTTACAAATCGAATTAAAGATTTACTCTTAACTTATATATCTTAAAAAATATGTTTTATAAATTCTCTGTTGGAAATTTCTTTTCTTAGAATTCTCTTTCTATAATAGGAATTAATTCCAGATACTAATGCAATAGATGGTACTATACATTTAGCAAATTTAATGGGACCAAATAGAACAAAATCACTCCCCGCATTAACACAATTAACCATAATAGATGCAATTGCTCCACATTTGGCCTCATCTCCATATTTTCTTATAAATTCCCATCCAAAAATAGCATTTGAAGGAGCATAGCCTGCTGGTAAACCAAATCTTTCTTTTACCAATTTAACGGTTTCAAAATTTATACCCATTGATGGTAAATCTAAAACAGCTGTATCTATTATAATATTTTTAATATTTACTTTTTCTGCCTTAGGAATCAAAACATTTTCTAATAATTCAATTTTTTGTTGGGGAAAAACATGTCTTGTACTAAAAGTTAATAGCACCGCATTTTTAACTCCGATTTCACGAATTTTATTTAGAGTCTCATCTGATGTATTTTCATCAATACTATTGAGTATAGCTCTATCTAATAATCCAATTTCTTTCAAGTCTTTCATGGCTGGGATTCTAATTTCATCATTTAGACCATCAACTAAAAAAGGAAAATCAATATTATCAGCAATATAGACGCATTCCTTAAGAAGAGCTTTTGGAGTAGCCCCAACAACATCAATTATTGCTTGAATCCCTGTTGCATCTATTATATCTAAGAATTCATTTAATTCTTTTTCAATTAATTTCTTATTTATTTTACCAGTTTTTTCATCGAGAAGAGCTTTATGTTTAGAATAAAAGACACTAGCTATAGCAGCAATAGGATTCTCCCCGACATTTCCTCCAAGATTGACATTATAAATCTTTTGGGTTTTTTGGTCTTTTTCAAAATTTAGCATAATATATTTTAATTATTATTTGAACATAAGATGTTTAATGCTAATTGATAAAGTTTAATTAGTTTTTGGTTTTTTTTTAATAAATTAAAAAAATAATAATTAATTCTTGCGTTTTTTTAGACTACGTATCTCTGCCCCACATTTTTCACAAACTAGTTGTTCTTTATTAGGAGATATAGTTCCACATTCAGAGCATTTAATACCAGTTGATTTAACTAACATTAATCCACAATTCTGACAAGTTTTTTGTTTTAAATTTATAGCAACTGCACTACAATTTGAGCATACTAAGACTTTTACTTTTTTATTTTTAGGTTTAGAACCTCCCTTTATAAGACTGAAGACGTAAATAAAACTAAGTATAAATTCTGGAACCCATTTATGCATCAATAAAACAATTACTGCTGCGATAAATGAGCTTGCCACGCTTATTGAATAATGTATATCATTCCATGGATATCCAAGGTAATAGAGATATAGTTGAATAATCATTCGAAGTATATTAACAACATAAAATATTATCGATGAGATAATAATTCCTTTTACTTTTCTCCAGATTGTGCTTTGTCTAGTTTTTGTATCTTTTGAATGTGGAGTTAAAAGAAAGATCCCTACAAAAATACATATTGCTTGAATTCCGGTGCAAAATGTTTCTAAGCTGATTATATTTGGTGTACCGGGTATATTAAACTTCCAAGGATTATATTCTCCTGGGAGATATATTAAAGTAACTCCCATGTCAAAAAACCAATTTAAGAAAAATGTTGTTTGTTTTATAACAATTTCATGTAACCAATAGTTCCATTCCCATGCAAAGAAGAAATAGATTAATAAAACTAAAAATGGAGCTCCTATTCCTAATATAATTAAAGATTCAATTGAAAAAATATAGTTTTTTCCTTCATATTCAATTATAGGTAATTTTCTAGTTATTAGCTCATTGTTCTCTCCATTTAAAGAACTATGGTCTTTTATATATAAATCTAACCTATTAATTATACTAAGATTAATTAGACATAACAGAGGGATCATCAAATATCCAATTATTTCTACATCTTTTATATCTACAATAGCTAAGTTATAACCAATTAAAAAGGCAACTATAAGATTGGATAGAAAATAAACAAATATATAGCATTTATATTTTATTTCTATTTGATTTCCTTTTATAATTAGTTTAGTTAAAATAGCTATAATAATAGAAAATGGGATTAAAAGAATCAATAGAGTTAAAAGATATGGGATAGATGGAAAAATTCTACTTATAATATAACCAAAGATAAATGCTAACAATAAATTTCCTGAAAATAATCCCCAAAATCCTAAATTCCTCAAAAAATTCCTTTTTCTATAAAAATCTTGCCTAGGTTTATCTGTAACTAATTCTTCTCCTTTATCTAGATCTTTATTTAATTTATCAGGGGATAGATTTTCTTTAATATAGATATCCAATCTATCAACTATATTATAATTTAGTACACATAATAAAGGAATCATAACATACCCCATATTCTCAGGATTAAATCCCGTCATTAGTGGTATACTGAAACCAATTACAAGCCCAAAAAATAAGTTTAATATGAAATAAATTAAAATATAAATAACATATTTTGTTTTAATTCGATTTCCTTTCATAAATAAAATAGTTAGAATTATGATAATTAATAATAAAACTGGAAGAACTATACTAAATGAAATTAATGATATTTCTGATTGTGATTCTGCTTGAAAATAGCCAATAAAGAAACCTATAATTAAATTTAAAGAATAAAGAACAGCAAATAATATTTTTTTTAGTAATCCTTTTTTCATAAAATAGTCAATTCTAATTTTGTTAACTTGTACAAATTTAAATTTATAATAATTAAAAAATTTACTTGGAATATTTATTAAACATATTTTAAATATAATTTGGGAATGATAAATATAGATAAATTATTACAAAATTCAAACAACACATTCTTTTTGTCTGGATTTTTAATATTCATAATCTAAAAAATATTGAAACCAAGAATTAAATATAATGCTGTCCTAATTATTTTTATATAATTATTACACCTAATTTTCTAATAAATGAAATTTAATGGCAGTTGAAGGAATCTCAGAAGAGAAAAATAATGAATTAACTTATACTATTCAAAATATTGTAGTTAAATCTAGCTTACATAAAATTATCGATCTAAATCTTATTTTCAAAAAAATAGAAAACTCAAATTATAATTCTAAAAATTTTCCTGGACTCTTCATGAGATTTCTAAAACCTAAATGTGTTGTGATAATATTTAAAAATGGCAATATTATCTTAACAGGTTTAATCCATTTTGAACATATCAATATAGTAGTTGAAAGACTTATATCAATGTTAAATAAGGAACATACTTTTGATATAAATATAGATATTAATTCAATTAAAACAGAGGTAGTGAATATTGTCATTACAGCTAATTATTTTCGAAATATTGATCTCAATTTAGCATCTTTAAAACTTGAGAATGCTATGTATGAACCGGAGATTTTTCCTGGAATAATATATAAAATTTATAAACCATTCACTTCTGTTTTCTTAATATTTAGTACTGGAAAGGTGGTACTAACTGGAATTAATAAAAAAGAATTGATAGAAACAGCATTGGTAAACTTAGGAAAGATGATAAAAAAAAAAGAACTTTTTATATCAGATTAATCTTAAATATTACTCATAGTTTAGAATATTGCATAAATCCATCAAGAGGAACATTTTTAATAGTTTTATACAACTTAAAATATCCTCATATTCTATAGTTTCGATATTTGTATGCATGTATCTCAATGGGACAGATATAATCGATGATGGAATTCCCTTTTTAGTGATTTGGATTGCTCTTGCATCATTAGGGGCTTGACGAGGCTCTGCTTCTAGAATATAGGGTATATTTTCTTCTTTTGCAATATTAATAAAGGTTTTTGATAGTTTTGGAAATATATTGGGACCTATACTAATTGAAGCACCAGATCCTAAAGAACAGTCATAATATTTTTCCTTACTTATTCCAGGGTAATCAATTGAGTGGGTTACTTCGACCGCAATTCCAATATCAGGATCAATTTTATAAGAACCTACTGTCGCACCTCTTACACCAATTTCTTCTTGGGATGCGAATAAAAATATAATATTTTTATCTAGATCTTTTTTAAGATGAATAAATTCTTTAATTAATTTAATAAGTATAAAACATCCAGCTCTGTCGTCAAAAGCTTTTGAAAATATTCTCTTTTTTCCCGTAAATGAAATGCATTCTTGCTTTAAAGTTATATAATCTCCAACAGCAATATATTTTTTCACTTCTTTATCACTTGACATTCCTATATCAATAAATAAATCATCAGCTTTGTTTACTTTCTTCCTTTCTTCATTATTTAATAAATGAATAGGTTTTTCACCGATTATTCCGATAATATCTTCACCTGAATTAGAATGAATAGTTACTGTTTGACCAGGTAAAATCCTTAGATTTTGGGCTCCTACTTGAGAAAATCTAATGAATCCTTTTTTATCTATAAACCGAACAATAAATCCAATTTCATCCATATGGGAATCTAGCAATATGTTAAGTTTTTTATTTGTTGTACTTGCTTCTCCATATATATAACAAAATAAATTACCTAAATAATCAACTTCTAATTTGTCGCAATCATTTTTGACATTTTCTATAATCAGTTCACGTATTTTATTTTCATTCCCACTGCAACTTTGAGTTTCAGTTAATTTTTTAATAAGTATAAAATCTTCATTAAAAGACATGACTTAAAAAAACCATTTGAATTTTATATCTTAAAATATAGAGGATTTAATAATATTTATGAATAAACTTTTTTTAAAATGAATAATAAACAGAAATGAAAAATAATTTAATATTCTCGATCTGAATAAAAGTTAAAGAGAAATCTATATGTCAGATGAAAAAGAAGAAGAATCAAAGGAAATTAATGAGGAAAAAAAAGATTTCGATGAAGAATCCAAGAAAAAAAAAGTAAAATTTACTTTTAAATGTACTCGTTGTGACGCTTGTTGTCTTAAACGAGGACCTATCCCAATAACTCAATGGGATCTTGAAACATGGGCAAGAAATGGTGTTTTAGAAAACTTTTTCTCATATTTGGAAATAAATACCAATTCTAATGGAACCATGGATCTTATCTTAAAACCCTTTCTATCTCAAGAGAAAGATGAAAAAAATGCAGATAATATTCTTAAAGGAACTTCTATCGAAGATCTATTGGAAGAGAAATGTCCTTTATATAATAAGGAAAAAAAAGAATGTTTAGTTTATGAAAATCGCCCTTTAAGTTGTCGAACTTATCCTTTAGAATATAATGGCACAAACTTTACGATTGTCGATACTGATTGCCCTGGCATAGGTGAAGAAGGAATGTCTAAGGAAGAATTAAAAGATATGAGAGATATAGCTCAAAAAATGAATTATGAGTTAACTCGTATAAGAATTTCTTTACCTGTCTTTAATCAAATTTTATCTCGAAAAGTTGTTATGGATTTGATGCGTCAAAATATGGAAGCAATGAGTAAGATGACTGATGAAGATCGGGCGAAACTTGATGAAATTTTCAAAAAATCTAAAGAAACCAATGAAAATTAAGTTTTTTTTTTATTATCATTTATATTTAAAATAAAAATGCTAAAAATTCATATATTTAAATAGAAAATGAAGGAAATAACAATAAATAATTCTGAAATTGAAATTATCGAAGGTGATATTACAGAATTTAGTACTGATGTGATTGTAAATCCAGCAAATACTCAATTAATTATGGGGGGAGGTGTAGCTGGGGCAATTCTAAGAAAGGGAGGTTCCAAAATTCAAGAAGAAGCAATTGAGAAGGCTCCTATTTTAGTTGGACAGGCGGTCATAACTAATGGTGGAAAATTAAAAGCAAATTATGTTATACATGCTGCAGGACCAAAAATGGGTGAAGGAAATGAAGATATTAAATTGAAAAATGCTGTATTAAACAGCCTTAAACTTATGGAGGAATATCATCTTAAATCGATAACTTTCCCCGCTATATCTACTGGAATTTTTGGTTTTCCAATTCAGAGATGTGCAAAAATAATGATTTCTACTATAAAAAAATATTTGAAAAAAAAAACTACTAACATTGAGAAAGTAATTATATGTTTATATACCCAAGAAGATTATAAAATATTTGAAAAATTTTTAAGTATTAATTAACATAAATTAGTTTATAAGTAGAATTCATTATTATGTTTTATATAAAAATTGTTTTTTCATTTATTATAATTAATTATAAAAACTTCCAATATATCAATAATTCTAATAAATATCTCTTTCATTAAATTTACTTATTTTTGTTATTTTAGTTTTAAAAAGGAAAAAAAATAAATTTTATTTTTAATATTCAATATCAAGATTTAAAATAAAAATATTAATTTAAAAGTAAATCATATAAAGGGATTTAAAAATGTCAAGGGAAAAGGGATTTACAGAAGATATTTTAAAAGCATTTGATAATGTTGAGAAATTATTAAATGGAATGATGAAAGATCGTTCTGTTCCTAGAAATATAAAGAGAATAGCACAGGAAGGAATTAATGAATTACATAAGGAAGAGGAAACTCCCGGTGTTATCGCTAGTAATGTTATATATTTAGTAGATGATTTATCTCAAGACCCTAATATTCCCTTTCACGCAAGAACAACAATTTATAGAATATTATCTCTACTGGAAAACATTAAAGATTAAATCTATAAATACATTTTCATTATTTAAGTTAAATTTAGGAATTAGCTTATTATTATAAAGCAAAAATTGATTTTAAATAAAAATTTATAGATGTAATTAGAAAAACATCAATTAAGTAATCGATAGCACTAATATATATATAGATAATCTTATATCTTTATTTTAAATAAATACGATAAATATTTTTAAATTACAATTTTAATAAATTAAAATATATTTAAGATTATTAAAAAAATAAAAATAAGCATAGAATAGCATTAATACTCAAATTTAATGAAGAGATAACTTGAAATGATAGAAAGTTTAATAAAAGGGATAATATATATAGAATTTCACGATATAAAAGGAACAAACCCACTAGTGTGGAGTCCCTCTAATTTAGATGAACAACTGAGGATTCTATGTGGTATTAAAGCAGTTTCCCTACTTACTGGCGAAGAAAGTTATATTCCCAAGGAATTAATTATATTACCCTTTCCATCACGAAATTTAAAAGGAATGATTAAATTTTTAAAATGGACTGATAAAACCAGAAGAGGATACTTTGGTAGATCAGCTATAATTCTATTATTTCATGAAGCAGATGACTTAATTTTTTATAAAGCAAGAGAATATTTAGAATCAGTTTTCGATGAAATAATTATTAAAATAATAAATTTAGAATTATTAAATAATGATGTAAAGAAAATCAAAGAAGAAGTGAATAATTTAGAAATTAAATTAAGATATGTATTACAGGACCTGAGAGATAAAGAACTTATACGAGGCCAATCTGAAGAATTCCCAGGATTAGAAGATTTAAGAGATGAAATCATTGATTATAAATTTAAAATAGTTGTGTGTGGTGATCCAAGAGTAGGAAAAACATCAACAATATTAAGATTTACCAATAATGCATTTACTAGAACTTATATACCAACACTAGGAGTAAATGTAACTCAAAAGGCATTTAAAGTTGATGAAAAGATTATAAAACTCGTTCTATGGGATATTGCCGGGCAGAGTAAATTTTCCAAAATGCGGATACACTTTTACCAAGGAGCCGAAGGGGTGTTATTGGTGTTTGATTTAACAAATTATAAATCTTTTGAGAAAATTAAACAATGGTACCAGGATATTGAGAATAATTTAAAAGGACGGTTCAAAATAATCGGTTATCTAATTGGTAATAAAAATGATCTTAAAGAAAAAAGAAAAGTAAACAGAAAATTAGCAATGGAGTTAGCAAACGAACTGAATTTAAAATATATTGAAACTTCAGCTTTAACAGGAAAAAATGTTATGGACATGTTTTCTTCTATTGCAAGAGAAATCTATAAGTCTATAGATCTTTATTAAATTATAGAGCGAATCCACAGGCCTCTAAATTATAATGATTTATTTATATAATTAACTTGAATTGTAAGATTTAAATTTAAATATCAAGTCGAAACGGTTGAGAATGTGTAGGAAGCTCCTCTTTTTAAATAGATGTATTTCACACATTAAATATATTACCTGTTGTAAAAATCATCTCATTTTGTTCTAAAACAACCGCTCCACCAGTAGCAATTTCAATTGCGTAATTAATACCATCTAGTGCGTTTTTTATCATAAAATTAAAAGCTTGAATACATTGTTCAAGTTGTGAAAAATTTTTTTCTAACATACATTTACCTAATGCTGGTACTAATACGGGTATAAAATCTTGGCTAACCATCATTTCTTCATAATCAATATCAAGTTCTTTTCCTATTGAGAAAGGATGATAAACATCCATTTTTGCAAACATAATTTTACATATGAAGATTGAAGCTTTAATCTCTCTCATAACAAACTTTATTCGGTCGTTATCGTTTATATGGGATTTGAAACAAAGAGCATTAATTATATCGTCACTAGTAATTGTTTTAGATTGATCTATTAATCTACTTACTCTTTCTGATGTTCGTTTGGTCGAAAGCATTAATTTTAAATTCATTTTATTTTTTTCACAATAATAATCATAAAAAACTTCTGTAAAATTCAAGTCTATGACATTAAGTGTTTGAAATTTAATTAAACTAAATCGATCTCTTTTAAATTTCTCAAGGAAATCCATTATGATTAGAAATTTTATCTTTAAACGATGCAATGCTAATAATAAACATAAGCGTGTTTTTGAATTGGCAACAATATTTCCCATTCTGAATCTATCATGGAAGTTCCGTTGATACATAACTATGGGTTTTAATTTCTTTACAATAACATCAATAAAGTGTTTTATTATTCTTTCTAAGGAATCGATGCTCTTAACGTTGTACAACTTTATTAATTTTTTACTTGAAGGATGTGAGTTTGGGATATCTTTAATTTTAGAGTAATTCTTTCTCTCTAAAAAAAGAGATGTTAAAACTTCCATTTCTAAAATGGTTCTACATGGAATGAAAACACGATTAATATCGTTTAAAATAGCATTACTTTCAGGCATTTTGGATTATTATTATTTTAGTTTTTTTATAAGTGAAAAAATGGGAGTTCTTAAGTTTTAAACATACAGAAAAAAATTTAAATATTTCTGTTGGAATGTTGAATCCAATTTCTTAAAAATAAAAAAAGAAAATATTATGGAGAATCAGTAGTATAACGAATTTCATTGAAATTTTCTTATTTAGGTGCGCTGAGTACGATTTCAATGGAACTAACGTTGTTGGTGGAACCATTTTCATTCTTTAGGTTTTCAGTTGATATTCGAATTTCACCATATTCTGTACCTTTAAGAAATCGATTCTTTAAAATCTCGCATACATCTACCGCATAGGAAATTGCTTTACCTCTAGCTTTTACTGTTGCATCTTCTCCTTTATTTAAAATCATCATTGCAGCCATTACATAATTCATGGTTGGTCTTCGACCAATAAAGACAGCATTTTCATCCTTATCTTTAGGCATTTTTATTTTCTCACTGTAATTTTAATTATTTTTTTTCATGTATAGTTAACTATATATAAATGAATATAATTAAACTAATTTTTTAAAAATAATTAATTTTTCCATAAAAAACTGATGTTTCTATTCTTGATATTTCTTTTATTGAAAAAAAACAACTTTAGTGACATATTTTTATTAATATTTATTTAATTCTAAAAAAGAGTTAAATATGATTAAGTTTTTATTTTTGTTTAAAATCATTAATTTGATTCTTTTATTACTTTAATTTAATGGTTATCAAAAGTGAATGTATTAAAGTATCTTAATAAAGATGTTTTTAAAAGAGGAAGCCTTTTAGGTCTACAATTATTAAAAGCTCAGTTTTTAAAGATTCCAATAGCAGTTAATTATGACTTAACTTGGCAATGTAATTTAAGATGTAACCATTGCTATTTTCAATCTTCTGTTAAAGAACTTTATGGTAAAATCCCAGGAAATAATAATGAATTAGATGATCAAAAATGGCTTCAGATTTTTAAATATCATAGAAAATTAGGTATACGCAGTGCCGCTCTAACTGGAGGTGAACCAACTTTAAGAATGAATTTGATACAAAAAGCAGTTGAAATATTCCCAAGTGTCCAGATAGCATCAAATGGAATAATCAAATTACCTATCTTTAAGGTTAAAAAACAACCTATTTATTGGGTAAGTCTTGATGGCAATAAAGAAACTCACAATAAAATAAGGGGAGCAAACATATTTGACAAAGTTATTGACAATATTAAGAATGATAAAAGAGTCTTAATATCAACAACAATTACAAAAATGAATTATAAAGAAATACAAGAAGTTGTTAAAATAGGATACGATATTGGAGTTTCTGGGTTATTCTTTTTAACGTATACAGGATATCCTAACGACCCTCTACTTCTTAAAGGTGAAATATTAAAAAAAGTCACGAAATCCATCTATAAATTATTGAGAGAATATGGAGATTTTCTACTTATTTCAAAAAAAATGTGGGAATTATATATTAACAAAGAATTTGTTTCCTCATGTATTTTCAAAAGGGATCGTGTAAAGTGTTATTATCCAAATGGAAGGAGAAAATTCTGTGTTATGGGAAATAGTCCATTATTGTGTGAAAATTGTGGTTGTATTGTACCAATTGCTTCACATGCCGTTACTCAATATGATTCAGAGACAATAGATAAAATGAGTAGATTTCCATTTTGATGTATCTAAAAAGTTAAATTATATTGTAGGTTAATTTATTTTAATATAATTATATAAATTACTGATAAATTCTTATGAATGATTTAAAATTAGAAGTAACTTATTTTGAAAATCGAGGTTTTGAAAATACAGATAAAGCCTTGGAAATCGCCAATAAGTATGCAAATCAATTTAATATTAAAGATATTGTAATTGCAAGTACAAGAGGTAATACGGCAGAGAAAGCTTTAGCAAAATTTAATCTTGAATTATTTAACTTAATAATTGTTACACATTCTTATTATTTTGCTGGAAGTTCAATAAGGCAAGAATTTGATGAAAATAAAATGCAAGAATTAAAGGAAAAAGGATTAAGATTTATAAGTGGTACTCATTCAATGAGTGGGATTGAAAGAAGTATTAGAATAAATAAAGAACCTTGTATTTTTGTAGATTTATTTGCTAAAGTTATTAGACAACAATTTGGTCAAGGAATTAAAGTCTGTATTGAAATAGCAACAATGGCTGTTGATAACGGATTAATTGCTGATCTTAATCGAGATATTCTTTGTATTGCAGGGACAGGAAAAGGAGCAGATACAGTTTGCCTTATAAAACCTGCACCTACAAGCGAATTTATGGATTTAAAAGTAAAAGCAATTTTATGTAAACCATTTAATTGTTAGAATTAAAAATAATGAAGATTGCAATTTTTTATTTTAGTGGAACTGGAAATACATGGTGGGTTACGGAAAAAATAAGAACTAAATTAATTGAAAAAGAGAATCAAGTAGATGTTTATTCTATTGAGCGCAATGACCTTGAATGGAATATTCTCATTCCAAATATATTAAAATCAAAAGATCTTATTGGAATTGGCTATCCCCTATATAGTTCTAATATACCTGGGATAATGAAATCTTGGATAAAGAATAATTTATGTATATCTTTTAAAAAATGATATTATAAAAAAAAAGGCTTTTATTTATGATACAATGGCTATGTTTAATGGTGATACACCATTAAAAATGAAAAAAATTTTGAAAAAATGCGGTTTTTTGATAAGACAAGCAATTAATATACGATCATTAAACAATTTACCCCAGACGCCAAGATTAATGACTTGGGATAAAGAAAAACAAGAAAAAATATTTAATAAAGCTGAAAAAAAAATAGACAAATATGTTGAATATATAATAGGGGATAAAAAATGGACTATGAGAAAAGATCCTCTATCAAGATTCATAGGATGGATTCAACGTATTGGTTCAAAAACTTTTGAAAAACGTTTAAAGAACTATTTTAAATGTGATTCAATCTTATGTAATTCATGCGGATTATGTGTTCAATATTATCCTACCAGCAATATATCATTAAATAAATTATAAGAAGATAATATCATAGAGTTTGGTGAAGATTGTACTTTATGTGTATGTTGTTTCAATAGTTGTCCTCAAAATACAATATATGTATTAAAAAGAACTAGAGATATTGAGAAATACAAAAGGATTAGAGGACAAATCACTGGATTTAGACTAAGTAAATTAAAAGAATGAGTGTCTATGATTTATGAAAATAATTTTTCATGAAAAATTCTATAATTCAGAATATACTATAGATCCAGCTACCTCCCTTGGTAGATTAGATGAAATTATAAAAATAATAAAAAGTAAACTTGAAATCTATGAAATAATAACTCCAGAATCTGCTAAAGATGAAGATATATTGAGAGCTCATACTCATAAACATCTAGATTATATTAAAAAAATTCCTTTATTATTTAAATTATCTGCTCTGGCAGTAGGAGGAGCAATTCAGGTAGCAGAGGAAGCTTATAAAAAGAATCCTTCTTTTGGTGTAATAAGACCCCCTGGTCATCATGTTTCAGCAGACTCAAGTTGGGGTTTTTGTTATTTCAATAATATGAGTATAAGCTTATTAAAATTATTTTCGGAAAGAAAAATAAAATCTGCTTTCATACTTGATTTCGACCTTCATTTTGGGGATGGTACGGTCAACATTTTTTCAAAAAAAAAGAAACAATTCCAAGTCGATATTTTAAATCCAAATGCGAGTGATCGCGTAAATTATATAAAACAAGTGAAAGAGTATTTAGAGAGATTAAAAAATATTGATATTTTTGCTATAAGTGCTGGATTTGACCAGAGAATTGATGATTGGGGCAATTTATTATATCCAGAGGATTTTAAAGAATTGGGTTATTTAATTAAAACATATTCAGATAAACTGTGTCAAAGTAGAAGATATGCTATTCTTGAAGGGGGTTATAATCATTCAATTTTAGGGACAAATGTTGATTCATTTTGTCAGGGATTTATGTAAAAAAGAGATTTTTTTATTCCAATATTTTTAAACTTTATCCTTTACGGGAAATTAATTTCATATTATTTTTCTTGTATTAAATTCTTTAGATTAAATATAATTATTTAATTATTGAAAAATAGTCAATAAATTATAGGAATACTAAATTGGTGTTTTTTAAGATTAAAATTTAAAAAAAAAATTTGATTAAAAAACAATATTATTCTTTCGAGATATATATTTGATGATTTCAAAAGTTCCAATACATATTGAAGATATTGAGATACAGACCAACCAATCCATCCATGTTAGATACATAAACATGAAATTAACATCCAAACTTTTTGTCCATTCTGCTAAATTAAGTTGAAGGTTTGGAATATATATTAATGAAGCAAAAATGAAAAATAGGAATAGTGGTGTGAAAATCATGAATTTCGTTCTGTCTTCTTTTAAACTTTTGAATAATGATTTATTAGGACGTCTAATCTGTAAAACTAGAAAGTTTTCACAGAAAAATAAGGTTAACATTAGCATTGTTAATGATTTTGAGGGTACTAACATTTCGGCACCAGGACCTTGAAATACATTAGTAACAGAAAGATAATCATCATTCATATTTCCAAAATTATAATTTTCTTCCCATACAGGATATAATCCCGTTGAAACAATAAAATACGTAATAATCATACATAAAGCTAACAAAGCACCAAAAGCAATCATTAATTTCAAAGTGTTCTTACTTAATATTTCTTCTGAGTCTCTTGGTTTTTCTTTCATAACATCATTAGAAATCTTATCAAATGTTAAAACAAATCCGGGTAAGACATGCAAAGTTAAAGTAAGAAATATCCATTGCCAATAAAAACCAGCATACCGATCAATCCAATAAGGTAAGTCTAAAACAACAGCTAAAATTAACTGAACAAGACCTTCAAATACATTTATACAAATAAAAAAAAACACTATTGCTCGGATTTTAGCAAAAATACCTCTTCCTTGATGAATTCCACTAACAATAGAATTGAATGAATCATCAGAAATAACCATATCTGAAGCTTCCTTAGCAACATCTGTTCCTTGTATTCCCATAGCAATACCACAATCGGCCATATTTAAAGCTAATGTATCGTTCACACCATCTCCTGTCATTGCTACTACTCTTTTCTCTTCTTGATAACGTTTTATAATATCTTCTTTATGTTTTGGTGACACTCTAGAAAATACTTTAATACGATTAAATTCTTCAAATGATTCAATTTCATTAACATCTTTGCCTTCAGCTACTTTATCTTCAATATTTTTTAATATTGAAATTTGACTCGCTATAGCTTTAGCTGTCACATTTGAATCTCCTGTAATCATAATTACATTAACTCCAGCTTGATGACATTGATCAACAGATTTCTTTACACCTTCTCGAGGGGGATCTAATATAGTTATAAACCCTAAATATATTAATTCTGTTTCAAATTGATCTCTATCTCCTTTATTATGATGAGGCATCATATAGAAATGTTTATAGCATAAACTTAAAATACGATATCCTTGTGAAGCATATTTCAAGATGTTATTTTGAACCTCTTCTCTTAAGTCATCATAAAATTCTATTTCTGTATTTTTATAATATATTTTTGAACATCTTGGAATTAGAATTTCACTAGCACCCTTAGTAAAAGAATAAAATATTTCATCTTTTTTATATATTTTAGTCATTCTCTTAAGAGAAGAATCAAATGGAAATTCTTCGATTAATTCATAATCCTCTAATAAATAATCACCCATACTTTTTTGAAAAAGAACTACTAAAGCACCTTCAGTTGGTGAACCTATTACTTTCCAATTGTCAACAATTTTAATATCCCTCCCTATAGTCTCAACCTGAGATTTAACTAACGCAGAGTTATTATTTAGAAATCCAGACACTAATAATAACTTTAAATATGGAAAATCTTCAATGTGTTTAACATATTTTGGATTTTTTGGATCATCTATTGAAATAATCTCTCCTTCAGGTGTGTATCCACTCCCAGTTACTTTAAATATTGACCCATTACTCCAAATATGCTGTACACACATTTGATTTTTTGTTAATGTCCCTGTTTTATCAGAACAAACTACACTAACACGACCTAAACTATCTACGGAGGCAAGATTTCTTATAATTACTCTCTTATGGGCCATTGCAAGAACACCAGTTATTAATATTAGTGTTGTAAGAAGTGGAATATTCAATGGAAGGAGATCAAGAGCTGAATTTAGACTGTTAAAAAATCCATCCACTAAATAATCTATTTCTATAACTTCATTTATTATTAATTCACTGATGATCTTATACAAAAAAATAATACCCCATAATATTATGACTCCCAATCCAAGCCATTTACCAAAATTATTCATTTTTTTTCTTATTGGAATTTCACTAGTTCCTGCCTCATCTAATCCCTTTGAGATCTGACCTATTTCTGTAAATCCACCAGTTTTAACAGTTATTGCGAGTCCATTACCCATAGTTACAAAAGTACCATAGAATACCATATTTTTTCTATCCTGAATAGCTAATGCTCCATTTATAGGATTGCCATCAAGATTCTTTCTGACAGGTTCACTTTCTCCTGTTAAAGATGCTTCATTTAATTCTAAATTCGAACCTTTTATTATTCTTCCATCTGCTGGAATACGATCTCCTTGAGCTAATACTAAAATATCTCCAATTACAACTTCTTTCGTAGGAATTTCTCGTTTTAGACCATTTCTTATTACTTTAGTTGTTGGAGCAGTCAATTCCCGTAAAGCTTTCAGTTTTTTTGTAGCTCTATATTGTTGTATTATTGCTACAAAACAGTTTAAAAGGACAAT
The DNA here is from genome assembly GCA_964525635.1 of uncultured archaeon. Classification (GTDB taxonomy): domain Archaea; phylum Asgardarchaeota; class Lokiarchaeia; order Sigyniarchaeales; family SOKP01; genus JAFGOA01. The sequence continues at coordinate 36,649 of CAZGJX010000008.1, read as the reverse complement.
TCCAAGAGTAACTCCAATAACAACAAAATCACCTTCAGATCCAAAAAAAGTGGCTAAAAATAGAAGTAGTGCTCCAATTAAATATATAACAATAAGCCAATTGAATAGTGGAGCTAAATATATTTTAATAAACCCCCTAGAAATTTTAGGTAATTCATTAGGGCCATAATATTCTAACCGATTTTTTGCTTCTTGCTCTGTTAATCCATTTTCTATATTAGTTTTAAGTTCTTCATAGATCTCTGCAAGTTCTAAATTATAATAGTTTTTTCCCATCAAAAATCTACCGTGACACTTATTTAATATATATATTATAAATGATCTTTAATATAAACAAAAATTATTTTATAATAAGACAATAATAACTTATCTTTAAAAAATTTTAGAAAAAAGTGCCTTATTAAAAAATAATCTTTTTTTTCCTAAATACAAATTTAAAAATTTCAATTAAAAAAATCCCTAAAATCCCAAAACCTATACATATTAACCAGTCTGTTAATGATAAAAACATATAATTAAGTTGTAAATTTAAACCTAGATCATCATTAATAGCCGTATTAACACTCAAAGAAAAATTGATTAATAGAACATGAATTAAAAGTGTAAATAAGCACATTATAAACAAATTTTTTGAAAAATCCTCTTTAATACTTTTAAATAATGATTTATTGGGTCGTCTAAAAGTCCAAATAAATGTGGTCTCTGAAATAAAAAGGGTTGTCATAAACATAGTCCTTGCTTTTTGATCTAGAAAATTTCCGTCTGGATCCAAAAAGCTTAGATTTGTATTGGTATTCCAATCATTTAAAGGGATAATATTATTTAAGGTAAGTTCCAAAACTAAAACTAAACAAAGTCCAATGATAACAGCTTGAACTATTAACATTATTAAAGTATTTCTATTTAATAATTCTTCTTCATTTCTGGGTGGTTCTTTCATAATATCTTTTGGGGGAATATCAACAACAAGGGCAAGGGAGGGGAATGTATGTGCCACTGTAAAAATATAGATATGTTGCCAATTAGAACTAAAGAGATCAAAACCTGGTAAAAATTCATATGTGAACATAATTGTACCTTCTAAAATATTTAAACATATAAAGAAATAGAGGATAATCCTTATTTTTGAGAATAATCCTCTTCCTATCTTAACTCCTTTTTCAATTGATGTAAAGTTATCATCAGAAATAACCATATCAGAAGCATCTTTTGCAACATCTGTTCCAGTTATACCCATAGCTATACCACAGTTAGCAAGTTTTAATGCTAGAGAATCATTTATACCGTCTCCTGTCATAGCTACTATTTTTTTCTTTTTTTGATGTTTGCTTATAATTATTTCCTTATCAGCAGGTGCAACCCTAGCGAAAATAGAGGTATTATAAAAATTATTATCATCAAGTTGTTTAATTTCTTTTCCTTCCACAACTAAGTCACCCTCTTTGTATATTCCCATTTCAGTAGCAATGGTTTTAGCTGTATTAGGATGATCTCCCGTAATCATAATTACCTTAATATCTGCAGTTTTACATTTTTCTACTGCTTCTTTAACTCCTATTCGAGGAGGATCAATAATCGAAAGGAATCCCAAAAAAATCAAATCTTTTTCTATATCTTCTCTCTTTATATCATCTATAGTATTTATGTCTTTATATGCAACAGCTAAAGTTCTATATCCTTGATTTGTCTGTTTATTAACTCCTTCAGTTATTTCACTTTTCATTTGATCATTTATTAATACTTTTCCGCTATTTGTTTTAATATGACTACATAAGCTCAATAATATTTCAGGTGCTCCTTTAGAATAAGCAATATAAGAATCTTCATTATTTAATTTACTGATAGTTGTCATTCTTTTAAGAATTGAATTGAAAGAAAATTCTTTAAGAACTTCATATTTTTTTTTAATATCATAAACATTGAAACCAGCTTTTTCTGCAAGTACTAAAAGTGCAGCTTCTGTGGTAGATCCAATTGCTTTTCTTATTGGTTTTACTTTAATATCTTGAATTCTTACCTTTACATCCTCATATACTAATTTAGCATGATTATTTATAACCATTGAATCTATAAATTTCTGAAAGGTTAGATTATTATCAAAACTAATATTTTTTCCATCTTTTGAGATAAAACCTTCACTTTCATAACCCGAACCAGAAACTTCAAATTCTTCACTATTTATCCAAAATTTTTCAACTGTCATTTCATTTTTTGTAATTGTACCAGTTTTGTCTGAACAAATTACAGACACCCTCCCCAATGATTCTATAGCAGATAAGTTTTTAATAATAACTCCATTTTGAGCCATGTTTAAAACACCTGTTATCAATACTAAAGTTACTAAGAGTGGTAAATTTATAGGCATTATATTCATTGCTCTTATGATAGATTGTGTAATAGCACTATCGGGGGATTCATGTAGAATGAATAATTTATGAATAATCAAAAATGTTAAGTTTATTAAAACTATCAATCCAAGAAAACGTCCTAATTTATTCATCCTTCTCGTTAAAGGAATTTCCTCAATAGCACCCATTTTATTTAAGGACATAGAAATCTCACCTATTTCAGTATTAATTCCAGTTTTAGTTATTAATACTTTTGCTCTTCCTGTATTAATATAAGTTCCCATAAAAACCATATTTCTCTGTTTTTGAAGAGGAAGACTTTTCTTTTCTAAAGCCTCAGTAGTTTTTTCTACGGGCTCACTCTCACCAGTTAGAGGAGCTTCATTGACTGTTAGATTGGTTAATTCAATAATACGTCCATCTGCAGGAACTTTTGATCCTTGACTTAACATAATGATATCACCAGGAACTAGTTCTTTTGAAGGTAATTCATCTTCATTACCGTTTCTGATGATTATTGACTTTAAAGCAGTAATATCTTTAAGAGATTTTAAAGCTTTATGAGCTCTAAATTGCTGAATTATTGCTACAATAGAATTTATAATAACAACTGTAAAAGTAATCATAGTTTGGGTTGGAGATCCTAAAATAACTACAACTATACCAGATATTATCAAAATTAGAATAAGAAAATTAAAAATAGGAGCTAAATAAACTCGCCATAAATTTTTCTTTACTTCTGGTAATTCATTAGGACCAAATTCATTTAATTTAGATTCTATTTGAGAATCTGATAATCCTTTGTTAGGATCTGAATTAAATATTTTCAATAATTCATCAATATTTTGATAAAAAAAATCTTCTCTTTCATTTGATATCTTTGCCATTTCAATACCATATGATTTAATGTTTTTCAAAAAAATCTTTATAGAATTTTAATAATTATAGAATTTTAATAATTTCTACATTTATTAAATTTATAGTTTTTACAGGACAAAATATATCAGATTTCCAATATAAATAAGAATTAAACATATGATATTTTTTACATTACAATTCCAAAAGAGTTTTTAATTCTTCAGGTTTTCCAAGTAGATCTTTAAGTATATGATATTTTTTCCTAATAGTTGTACTTGAAAACCTGGTAACTTCTTCAATAAGGCTCTGAATAAAAATTTTTTTATATTCTGGTTTTAAGGTTTGACTTATATAATAAATTAATCCAGCAGTAAAAGCTTTATAGTTAAGATTTTTAATTTTTTCATATTCTATCTTTTTTAAAATTTTATCTAAAACTAATTGCATTTCTATCTTTAATTTACTATAACCTTCCTCCTCGATAAAATATCCTTTTATACTTTCAAAAGGAATATCGTTAAGATTTTTTTGAAAAAGAATCTTTATTTTTTTCTTTATATCTATTTCTAAATTATCAGTATCAACTAGTTTATCTTTCCATCGATCTTCAGATTTTAATACTTTAAGCATTGCGTTATTTAACATTTTCTTATTTATCTTATGACCCAATTCATTACAAACTTCAATATATTCCTCCAATCTAATATTTGTTATATCTTTAATTTCCATCCAAACAATACTAAGAAATATTATTACCATATTTTGATAATTTTTTTTATATTTTCTATTATAGCGTAGATATCTTTCTTTTATATTTTGCATTTTAGCTTGGTCAATATTCAACCCAATTCCATAACCTTTTAACAATTCAATAATTTTTTTCTGTTCAGTAAAACTAGTTCTATAATCTCTAAACCATTTATCGATAGTTTGGAGTTTTTCATATTTTTCTTTAACTTTAGGATCTTGTATAGCTATTGAATCTTGCGTTTTTATATTTCTTTCATATTCTCTTTGAGATTCAAATATATATTCTCCTTTAGAACTTTCTTTATAAAAATTTATTTCTTCACTTAAAACTAATCCACAATCTTGACATACGAGATAACCTTCTTCATATCCTATATTATTATGTGGACACTTCATTTTCCCAATTTATTATATCGATTCTTCTCTCACATAAGGAACTGCTAATCCTTAATATGTCCTTAACAAAAAAATCTGAATAGAATACGTATAAACTTTATTTGAATTCAAATATATTAAATATCAATATTATAAAAATCAAAATTAAAAATAATAAATTGGCTTATAAATTTTATCACTAAAATAAAAAAATTTTGTTTAAAATGAAACCAAATTTTTCTAAAATAAATATAAGAATGTTCGGAGGATTATTCATTATCATATTTTCAATATTTGAGATTTTAAATTTAGTATTTTTATTGAGTATACCAATAGAGATTAATGAAACTTCAACATCATTAATTTTTTTAATATTTAATTTAGAGATTGTTACTATTTCAACCTCACTTTTATGGATTTGTTTTTTTATTATTGTATTATGTTTCCTAATTCTTGGAATATTCATGATAAAAAGATCTTTAACAAAAATTAATGATTATACATTTTTTTTACATATTTTTTTTATTGGAATGATAATTTTAATCATATCTATAATAAAATTCAATTTAATATACTTAATAGAAGCATCTCAAATTAATGATAATAACAATTTAATAACTATGGGAACTGCAATTCACCATTATGATCTACATTTATATATCTATTATATGTGGTTATTTTTATCTATATCAACCAGTTATGAAATAGTTTACAGTTTATATATAACTAGTAAGGGATTACTATTGTTATTAAAATTTAAACAATCTAGTCAATTATCATATGGTAAGAAGATTAACTAATTTTATTTTTAATTTGTTTTATTCTACTCCTTAATGTTACTTCAGTTATTTTTGCTATCTTCCCTAGCCTTGTTTGAGTTACTTTCACTCCATTTTTTTTAGCAACAATATAGACACAAGCAGCAGCAATTCCTTTTGGATCTTTACCAACTTGTTTTAATCCATTTCTAGAGGCATTTTGTAGAATATCTAAAGCTTTCTTTTGGATAGGCATATTCAAATTAAGTTCATTTCCAAATCGGAAAATTAAGCTTTGGGGAGTAATTATTTGATATTTTAATCCTAATTCAGGCAAAATATCTTTTATAATTAATACTATTAATTTATGCATTGTCTTTTTTGGTACTAAAGAGATATCACATATCTCATCTAATAATCTTGGAAAGTCATGAACCCTTATAGCAACATATAAGGATCCTGATATAAATCCATTTATTGATCTTCCCATAATTAATTTCTTTTTCGTTGACAATGAATATATTTTCCAGGCAGTCTCAACTATATAATCTGGTATGTTTAATTTGGATGCAATCATTTTTAACTTCGGTTTTGCTTCCCAAAAATTCCGTTCTATACTTGATATAAATGAATTTTGAATTTTTGATAATCTTGAAAATAATGCTTGTTCCTTGGGATTTATTGATTTACCATTTGAATCTTTTTTTGTGCGAGGAAGAACGGTTCTTGGACCAAATTCTCTCCATTTTGGTTCTGTACGTTTTCTATTATGTACTTCTTGTATGTTAAATGCTCTTCTTTCATTTCCAACTAATGCTCTTCCAGAAATCATACCACAGTTGAGACAAACTTTATTTCCATCTCTATATTCAATCTTTGGCTCATTACAGCAATTATTTAATTGAATATTAATCTTATTTTCCTTATGGTTTTTTGATATAGTACGAAATTCTTCATTCATAACTTGAATCTTATATTTTAATTGGATAATATAATAATCACTATTTTTTAAAAAAAAATAGCAACAATACCACTTACCTATAATAATAAGAAAAATACATCTTAATAAATATTCTGAAATTTCTTAATAATTATAGCATTTTCTTCATTGAAACTATAAAATAATTGTAAGATCTGAAAAAGGGATTTTTTTTAAAAAATAAAAAAAAAAAACAAATAAGATGATATCATAATAGAAAATATGAATTTATTAGAAATTGATCTTAAGACAGAATCTATTAATAAAACCGAAATTAATACAACTTCAAAATATTTTTTATTAGGAGGAAGAGGATTAACTTCCGAAATTATCAATGAAAAAATCCCAGCTGATTGTGATCCATTAAATGAAAAAAATATATTAATTATAGCAAGTGGTTTATTAACTGGAAGTCCATTTCCTAATTCTGGACGAACATCAATTGGAGGAAAAAGTCCTTTAACTAATGGAATAAAAGAAGCTAATGTAGGAGGAAGATCTGGCGTAATGCTAGCTGAGCATGGAATTCGAGCTATATTTCTTAAAAATATATCTTCTGAATGGAAAATAATTATTATCGACAGTAATTCAATTGATTTTGAGAAGACATATAATTTCAAGGATTTAGGTAATTATGAACTTGTTAAAAAATTATATGATATCTATGGAAAAAGGATAGGTATTTTTTCTATAGGTCCTGCTGGAGAACATTTAATGAGGGCTTCTACCATTGCTGTAAATGATTTACAAGGATTTCCCTCACGTCATGCTGCGAGAGGAGGATTAGGAGCCGTGATGGGATCAAAAAAAATTAAGGCAATTGTAATTCTACCTCCAAAAAAATCATTAGTTAAAATTAAAGATATTAAGAGATTTCGATCTATTTCGAAACCATTCTCTATGAATTTAGCAACAACTAGACGGACATTTTCCATATTCGGAACTCCAATATTAATGAAAGCAATAAATAATCTTGGCGGATTGCCTACAAAAAATTATAAATGGGGAAATTTTAAAAAGATTGATAAGATCTCTGGGGAAAAATTAAATAAATTAATTGTAAAAAGGGGAGGAAAAAATAGGCTACCATGTAGTCCTACATGTGTGATAAAGTGTTCAAATTTAATTAAAGATCGTAAAGGAAATCATTTAACGTCAAGTTTAGAATATGAAACTATTGCTATGAATGGTTCAAATTTAAAAATCGATAATTTGGATAAAATAGCGAATATAGATCATATGTGTGATGATATTGGAATTGATACAATTGAATTTGGATCCACTATTGGTATTGCCATGGATAATAGGAAAATCAAATGGGGAGATGCTGCTAAAGTTATGGAAATACTTAAGGAAATTAAAAAAGGTTCCGATTTAGGTCATTTATATGGAAATGGTATATGTTTTTTAGCAAGTAAGTTAAATATATCTAATGTACCTCATGTTAAGGGTCAAGCGATTTCTGCATATGATCCAAGAGTCTTTAAAGGAATGAGTATTACTTATGCCACCTCACCAATGGGAGCGGATCATACCGCTGGGGCTGCTATTGCAGGTAGATCTGCTAGAAAAGATAAAGATTATGGGTCATTAATTGAAAATAAAGGTAAATTGGAATTATCATATGAATTACAAATATATACAGCAATTCTTGATTCTATGGGTTGTTGTTATTTCATAGGTCCTAGTTATGAAAATATGGATATAATAACCAAAGCTATTAATACAATGTATGGGATTAATTTATCTCAGGAAGAAGTAATCAAAATAGGTAAAAATATAATTAAAACCGAATTAGATTTTAATCAAAAAGCTGGTATAACGAATAAACTAAATGAGATACCTAACTTTTTTCGTAATATACAATCTGAACCTACTAAATTAAAAGTAACCTTTTCAAAACAAGAATTAGAAGATTTTTGGATTAACAGAGATCTTTAATTTTTTCTTTTGAATTAAAATATCCAGAATAAAGATTTCCAAATATATTTAGCTATAAGGAAATTTTAAATTATTAAAATTAAAGCCAATCAAATAAATTTTTCAATCTCATAGAAAATTCGCATATAATTATCAATAATATCCCTAAAATAATCAAAAAAAGAGGAATTATTCCTATTAACCATATTGTGTATCGAATTATAAAAGTTAATTTATAAAATGCTGTAAGAACGCAATATAGAAATCCACAAATAAGAAAAATTATTTTTTTCTTCTTATAAATTGAAAAAGAATAATTCCAACATATAATTATTAATAGATTTGAAAATATGGCTATTATAAAGAGTGAAATGTTCTGTAGATAATTGAGATTTATAGTTAAAATTGAAATAACTATAGAATTTAGTGATATAATTACTAATATAGTGTTTATATATCTAACTATAATTTCAAATTCTATTTTATTAAGAAGCATTATCAGAAATAAAGGAATAATAATGATTAAAAGGATACAATAGGATATAATATTAAAAAGAAAGAAATCCAAGATAATTGAAAAAATAAAACTAAATAAAATTAATATTATTCCTATATAACGCAATAAAATTTCAATCTTGGCTTTAAACTTAATCATTTTATTCTTTTTGTCATAGATTTTTAACTTTTTATACATAATTAAAGATCTCTTATCTTAAAGATATATATCCATCTGATAACACATTATTCATTCATTGTTTTGAAAAATAATTATAAAATCAATAATACACTTCATTATAGCATAAAATCAATATTTTATCTATTTATATCAATTATAATAATTAATTTTTTCAAATTCACAATTCATTATTTTATCACATAAAAAAAAATTTAATAAAATAATATAGAGATGATATTTAATTGAGATTAGGAGCTCATATGAGTATCGCAGGAGGGAAACATCTCGCTTTTGAAAGAGGAAAATCTATAGGATGTGAGACTATTCAACTATTTATTAGAAATGCTCGTTCTTGGGTATCCAAACCCCTAGATAAAAAAGATATTATAGAATTTAAAAAAAACAAAGAAAAATATAATGATATATGGCCATTGGTTTCACATAATAGTTATTTAATAAATCTTGCCAATCAAGATAAGGAATTAGAACAAAAATCATATCAAGGAATGTTAGATGAGTTAATAAAAGCAGACCAATTAGGCATTGATTATGTAAATATGCATCCTGGTAATAAGAATAAAGATGAAAATGATATTAAAGCATTATTAAGAATTTCTGAACAATTAATTAAATTAATGAATGAAACCAAGTCATCTAATGTTGTTATTCTTCTTGAAACAACAGCAGGTCAAGGAAATGATTTGGGTTATAAATTTGAACATATGATTTCGATTATCGATGAATTAAATGATAAAAAAAGGATAGGAATAACCTTTGATACATGTCATTCCTATGTAGCTGGGTATGATTTTACAACTTTAAATAAGTATAATGAAATGTGGGATTTATTTAATGAAATAATTGGTATTAAATATTTAAAAGCTTTTCATTTAAATGATGCTGAAGGAGAATTAAATTCTAAAAAAGATAGACATACTCATATTGGGCAAGGAAAGATTGGGAAAAATCCTTTTAGATATTTTTTAAATGATAAGAGATTTAAAAATATACCAGGAATTTTAGAAACACCTAAGGGAAAAGATTTAAAAGAAGATATTATTAATTTAAACACTTTAAAATCTCTTATAAATAAATTATCTTCATAATATCTTTAAAATTATCCTGCAATTTTTGAACTACCTTTAAGATTTTTCAGCAAATTTAGCTGGATTCACACATCTTCTCCATTCTTCAACAGTTTCTTTAGGACCCAGACCAATAATCAAATCGTTTTTGTCAAAAGTAAAATTCTGTTTAAAACTATAAATCCATTTATTCTTTCTTTTTAAGGCTATAATATGAAATCCTCTTTTATATCGACTGTCTTGTAATTGTTGATAAGTTTTTCCTCTAAAATAAGAATCTTCTGATAATATTTCTCTAACAACAATTTCAGAAGTTTCTGAGATTGCTTGGTGAAGGATTCTATGTGGTTTAAATCCTTTAAGTAAACTTTCTGCTATATTTTGAGCAGCATCTGCTATTAACTCACATGAAAATACAATTCTTAGAATACCTGTTAAATCACGAGGATTTTGAAGATTACTGGCTAAGTCTAATAAATCTTTTTCGAAATTTATATTAAGCCCATCCATTAATTCCTCCATTTCCAAAACATCTTCAGCCACTTCGAGATTATTGAAAAATAAAGCCGCAAGAGCCAATTCGGTCATAGTCTCTGAAATATCTGTTATTTTGATATATGTTTTTTTAATATCTTCAAACTTTTCCTGAATTTCTGGATCACTTATATCAAAAATAGACTTTTTTATTTCCTTATCAAAAGTAAAAGAAATTGGTTCATTGTCATAACATTCTTTTTTCAATTGCATTATTGGTTCGATTTCACCTTTTACTATTAAATTATCATTTTGTAGAATTTTATTATTTTCTTTAAAAATCCATTGATTTTTTCTTCTTATAGCTATCAAATCAATACCATGTTTTGAACGAAAATGTATATCTTTTTTAAATTGATTTATAAAACAACTACCTTCTTTCACTTTAATTTTAACAATTGGTTCTGGAGTATAATCCCACATTAATTGTGCAAAATAAGCAATATCACTATTGATAAAAATTACACGAGCAATATCTGATAAAGCATCTGAAATTTTATCAATAGAATAACCCATAACAACTATAGGTTCTAATTTCTTAGCTTTTTCAAGTCCTCCTGGTTGTGTTTGAATTATTTGAAAATTTAATAAAAAAGTTAATTCATGTATTTTTTGTTCTATTTTATATACTTCATTTGCTAATTCTTTACTACCGAATTTAATAGCACTATATGCTAGATCTATCATTAAATCGATATTTTGTTTCATTTGCTTCAAAATATCTTTTAGGGAGATCGGTTGGTACTTAAATTTCTTTTTAATTGGTGTCATTTTGTTATTTTTCTCTAATAATCTTCTAACTATTAATTTTATATAAATATTACGATAAAAATGATAATGAATAAAGGAGATAAGAAATCAATAAATGATGTGATAAAGGGTATTAAAAAATTATTTGGATCTTTACCTTTTTTAAAAATGAATATTGAACTAATAAACATTATCATAAATATTAATCCAAATAGAATTAATACGGTGAGGATTATAATAAAAGAGATCATAAAAGGATTTACAATTGGTAAATTGGTAGAATAAGCCATAGCATAACCAATAATTAAGAGTGTTAAAAGACTTAATAGTATCGTAATTAAGAGCCCAATAAAATCTTCTAATAGCCTTTTTGTTATTTTGATTTTAGGAGGGATAGTACCAAGATATAAATGTGTTGTTAATCTTGAGATTAGAATAGTCGAGATGTCACCAATTAAAGAATTTATGCATGGAAGCAATAGAAGTACAATGGGTATTGTATATAATAGTTCTTGATTATTAGATAAAAATGTACCAGTTATTATTCCTATCAATGATGATATAATTATGATTATAATAGATTCTTTGATTATTTTTTTAAAATAATCCAATTTATTGCACCCCTAAAATAATTAATGTAATATAAAAAAAAATAACATTTATACAATCTTCTATTGCTGACATAAATGGTTGGATAACATTATTTGGATTTAAACCATATTTAAAGACATAATAATTTAATATAATGGAAATAGGAATAGAGGTAGATAAAGTAAAAATCATTGAAAGAGAGGGAATAAATATAAAATGTTCAAAAGAAATAAATCCCAATTTAAAAAAAAAGATCTCTAATAAAAGACTACATATACCTATGAGAACTGCTGTAATCATAGCTAATATATATGTTGCTAAAATATTTTCTATAAGATTTCTATTATTGAATTCTCCTATAATTAAATCTCTTGCTGTTCTTGCATTGAAAGGACTAGTAATATTCCCCCTCAATGAAAGAAGCGCGGGAATTATTAAAATTAGATTAGGGAAACTTTTGAAAGGTAAAAGAATTAAGGTTAGTATAAGGCCAGCTAATATCGAACCAATAATGGATAAGATCTCTGGAGGAAAAGTTTCTTTGATAATTCTAGATTTTGAATCTTTTCTCTCCATTTCCAAACGCCTATCATTATCTTAATGATTATATATTTAATGCTAATCATTTTTATTTATAATATATAATATTAAATGAAATAAAAAAATTTTCCAAGAATAATGGTAATTTAATTTTGAATTATATTATTAATTTTTATTATTATATGTTTTTTAATTTAAAATATTAAAGAAAAAGCAAAATATCATTCAAATCTAAAGCAAAATTAAGAAGAATTAAAAACTAAACAATAGATTTTTGTAATTGTTATAAATATTCCATCCATTCAGGATCTATTTTATTTAAAGCTAATTCTGCTTCTTTTTTTATAGACCAATTAATATTAGTCAATAGTTCTGCCAAGGACTTTATACTCTTTTTATTTCCTATATTTCCCAAAGCTTTTATCGCTGTAATTCTAGTTTTTTCATCTTTATCATATAGTTTATCAATTAAAGGATCGATATTTTCTATATTTTTTGATTTACCTATAGATTTTATAACCCAATTTCTTATATACACATCTCTATCATTTATAAATTCACTTAATAATTCTAGAGATTCTTGTGTTCCAATCTTCAATAATAAAGACACAACAGATCTCCTGATTCTCCAATTTCTATCATTTAATCTGTCTTTTGCATATCTAATAATTTCTAAATCATATAATTTAGCTAATGAATTAATAACCGCTCTTCTTACTTTATTATTTTTATCCTCTAATAAAGGAAAGAGTGCTTCAATAACTTCTTTCCTATTTTTATTACCTATCTTACCTAATATTTTTGCTACACCTCTCCTTATTTGCCACTCTTCAGCTCTTAAAGCAGTTATTAAGTCTTCATGAATTTCATTTTCAGATATCTTTATTATCGCTTTAGATGCATTTTTTCTAATTTTAGTATTCTTACTATTTAATGCTTTTATTAATTGTTTTAACGCAATTTTATCCTTAATTAATCCCATTATTTTAATGATGCCGGCTCTGATTTTTATATTTCTATGATTTAAATATCGATAGATAGATTTATCTGTTTTAAAATCCATCAATATTTTAGCAAGTGATTTAATTGCTAATTTTCTCGTCTTTGTTTCATTTTCCTTTAGTACATCTATAAGGGGTTTTATCACAATTTTATTCCTAATACTCCCTAGAGTTTCTATAGCATTGTTTTTTACAGCCAGATTGCTATTATTTAGAATTTCGATAATTTGTTGTATTAACTCTATATTATCACTATTAACTTTATTTTTTAAAGCTATAAGTGCATTAATTCTTATAGCATTATCATTCTCATTTAATAGATTAGATAAAATCATTATAGAACTATCAGATTTTATTTTCTTCAATACTAATGGTATAGCTCTCCTTATATAGATATTTTTTTCATTAATATAATTATTTATAAGTTCAATATTGTTTTTCTTTATAATTTTTACCAAAGTATCAATAATACTGTCAAAAATCTCTATATTACCATATTGTAGAAGTTCTATGATACTATTAAAAGCTTTAGAACTTCTTGTTTTTCCTAAAAATATTATTGAATTTTCCTTTATTTCCAAATTCGAATCCTTTAAAGCTTCAATAAAAAAACTAACATCTTCAATTTTTAAAGTGGCACCTATTGATTTTACTATTTCTTTTCTAACTTTCCAATCTTTCTCTTTTTTATATTGTGTTTTAATAAAACCTTTACCTTGATCCCCATAACAAAAATAAAGAAGTTCGATTAGGCCAATTTTAACACGCGGATGTGTCTCACTAATATAAGTATTTTTAATCTCTTGAAAATGATTATTATCTTTAATATCCTGTAATTTTTCGACTAATAATTTCTTAATTTCCCAAGAATTTATGGATTTTAAAGTAGATAGTATTAATTCAGCCGCTTTTTGTAATTCCATACTATTTATTTTTTCAAGAAGCTTATCATCTATAGGACTCATTTAACTTAAAATGTTAAAAATAAATCAATTTTTTTATTAGAATATAATACAAAATTCATATATTGTTCTATAATTTATAGCTTTGTATAAAGTTAGAATCAAATCAGATAAAAACAAACAAATTAAAAATAGATAAAAGAAATAAGAAAATTGTATTTATCAAAATTAAGAAATAATAGATTAAATAAAAAAAATCAATTAAACGAAAATTATGATCTTTTATTTTTTGCTTTTTTATTTGCTATTAAAATTAAATAGAGAGAGACTAATCCACCAATTCCAAAAAATGCAATTAGGTCAAAACCAGGAATTCCGCCAGGATCCTCTTGCATAGAGATTATTATTTTACCACCATAAGATACTGTAATTTTAGATAACCATCCATTTGAATCATAAACTCCTGTTATCTCTATTGATTTAATAATCATATCTCCTTCATCTGAAGATATTGTCATTTCTGCTAATTTTAATTTAAACCCATTACTTAATGCAGTTATAGTGAGATCAGAAGGATCAAATGGGAATATGTCCACTGGTAATAAGGATAATATATCATTAAAATCATTAATAGCTTGATCCCAATCTAATCCAACTGGCATTATTAATCCGGGTAAACATCCAGTAGTATTTGTGAGAATATACAGATTATATATGAAATTAGAAGTACTTGGATCCATAACAATAGTAGGTATCTCTTGTTCCCCTGATTCACCATTTATTAGTTTTTCTATAAAATCTTCAACATATAATTCTGTAACTCCCTCTACTGTGACTCTAACAGATAGAGACAGATTTATATTATAAAAATTAAGACTTTCTTCAGTCATTTCATCTGAAATTGATTCAACAGTAGCTATAGCTCTAGTATCATAATTAGTTCCAAAGATGAATTTATATTGCTCAGGAATTTCATCATAAGCTCCTGTATCTTCTAAAAGCGATTTTATTCCCGCACCATGTATAACGAGGTACCATGTCTTTTGATCACCAACAGCAACTCCAACATAACCAGTTTGAGCTAAAGAATAAGTGGGATTTATTAAAAAAGCTAAAATTAGACCTAATGAAAATATAGATATAATTCTATTTTTTTTCATTTTATTAATCAATTTAACATTTTTTATTAAAGAATTGTAATTATATATTTCCCTAAATATAAAAGTTTTATTCATTTTTTAAGAGATAAAGGAAATGATTATAAAAATTATGAGTAAAAACCAAATTATATTTTTATAATTGAAGATTAAATTTAAATCAGATTATAAATAAGAAGGTTGACTAAAAGATATAAAAGAAAATGAAAATTAATATAATAAGTTTCATTAAATCTAAAAAAAATCTATTATTGCTATTTTTAATTGCTATTCTTATAAGAATTTTAGTTAGAATCATATTTATCAATATCGTGTCTGAAATTAATAATCCCGATTTGAATCCTTTAGTAAATATATTATATTCAACATGCGAACCTTATAGAGATTATGAACTTTGGTATCAAAGTTATGCTTATAAATTATTATATGACCCAGCCTGGACTCCTTATGAAATTACATTAGCAGATGCTTTAGCTAATAATTCAGATCCTAAATCAATTTTAACCGAAATTTGGTCTCCTTATAAAATTACCTTAGCAGACACTTATTAAATTATTCCAGATCCTTGGGCAATTTTGGTAGAATATAAGATGGATCCCGCAAAATATGATCTTCTTTATCCTCCGCTATTTATATATATTATCTCAGCTCCAGGGATTATTAATATTGATTTAGTTTTTCTACCATTATTTATTGCAGATCTTTTAACCCCAGTTATTTTATATAAATTTTTAAAAAACATCTTTAATGAAAAGATTGCCAAATGGGGATTTATTCTATTTATTTTTTCTCCTTTAAATAAATTATATACAGGAGCATTATTTCTAAATACATATTAATTACTCTTTTTTTCATGCTTACTTTGTATTATATTTCATTAAAACGATATAATGTTGCTACAATTATTTTAGGAATTTTCTTACTCATAAAACAGACGATAATATTTCTTGTTCCTCTAATTCTAATTTACGTAGTATTTAAAAGTTTAGAACAGGACCATAAAGATTTTAAAATAGATTATAGTAGAAAAAATCGAGTCAATATTTTAAAATTTTTTAGCCGATTTTTAAAATATATTGGACTGCTCTGATTAATTTTCTTCATAGGATCATTACCATGAATCTTTTTATTTCCTGAAAATTATATAAATTCATATTTTGCAAATCAAACCTCAAACTTATTTTCAAATGACTATTCAACTTATATTAGAATATTATCTCCAATGTTTTGGTACTCTAGCCTAATAATGATCGATGCACCCCATTTATTAATTTGGATTTGTGGATTTTTAACATTTACTGGATGGGGATTAATCTTATCAACTATAATTCTCACAATTATGATGTTTTATTGGAAGTATAGTAAAAAATTAAATTTAATGAAATTAATCGATGCAATAGTATATCTTTCATTTCTTAGTCATTTATTTTTCACGAGAGGAATATTTAAATATTATTTTGTGTTTCACGTTCCCTTAATTCTTATTTGGTTTTGTTTTCATTTTCAGACTAAATCAGAAAATATCCAAACAAAAAAGATCTTTTTTATACTATTTATATCAATTTCTATATTCATAATAATACTCCCAAGATACTTGTACTTGCTTTTAATTTTGGGAATCTTAATATATCTTTTATTAGTCCATCGATCAACCAGTCATTATAATATTCCAGAAAAAGAAGTAGTTTAAAATTATTCTTTTAAAATAAGCTTTACTTATCTTTACTAGAAATAAGGAATCTAAAAATGGTTTGGGTTAAAATTTTTAAAATTAACTATATCATATGATAAAATACCTTAAAATAAAAATTAAAAAAAGAATAAATTTAGTTTAGACACTTTCTAATTTAAATAATATCGATGAATGTGGGATATAAAATTCATCATCTTTTTTTAAAATAACACTATGGAAATATTCAGCTAATCCTAAAAATCCTCGTATTACAGATTCATCTTCTTCAAATTTAAATATTACAACTGCTAATGCATTTCTATTAGTAACAATGGTTTTATCATATACTCGCTCATCAATTAAGGGTATCTTGAGCTCATTTACAATTTCATAGACTCTTTTTACAAAAAGTTCTGCTTTCCCTATAACTTATCACCTTTTATGGAAATATTATGTTTAATCTATTTTGTTTAATTTACTCATTTAAAGATATTTTACTATCAATAATATAAGTACTAATTTTTATTATTAATATTATTGTTTAACATAGAAAGAATTAAATATTTTATTAAATCACAAATTTTTATTTTTTGATTTATCAGTAAGCTTTTAATAATGATTGATGATGTAATTTTATATGATGATTGAATTTCAATTAATAATGAAATATATTATATAATTATTTGAAACATATAGAAAGAAATTTCTTTATATAATGTGACTAAAATTAATATTACCATATCTTTATTTTATAATTAACTCTTTTCTATTTCATTATTGAAAGAATTATAAATAAACTTCATTTCAATTAATTTAAATAAAAACCTTTACCTACCAAATCAGATAGGTAAGAAATGCCCTTTGATATATATATTATTTTTATACTTTAATTATAGAAAAAAAAAACAAGAAATTTTATAGATTGAGCTGAAAAATATAAAAAGTATCTTTAGTAATTAATAATCAATTAAAATTCAGAAGAGCTATACTATTATTAGAAAAAAATAAAAATAAATTTAAAAAAATATATTTACTTATTATATATAAATTTATATTAAAGGATTATATATTTAAAATAATACTTATTATAAATAAATTAACTTTCCTAAAACATTGAGGATTTGATAAAATCGTGGTTTCTGAAAAAAAAAAAATGAATCGGGTTATAAGTTTTTTAAAAAAAGGGTTAGTTGGACTAACTGATGAATTAGAAGATACTGTTAAAAATATTAGAGGTTTTATTGAGTCATTAAATAAAGCAGAAAAAGATTTAAAAGAAGTTGAAATAACTGAAGAAGTGAAAACAGTAAGTACCTCTTCTACTCATGTTGTGGCTCCACAAACAAATGTAAAAACAGCCGCTGCGAGTACTCTATTTTCTCTTCTAAGTGGTTCACCTCAGACGGGTTCTGCTCCACCCATTATCGCCAGCCCTGCAACCGCGCCCCCAGCACCACCAAGAGCACCATCCTCGGGTCCCCCTAGAGCCCCACCAGGAGGAGGCCCACCCAGAGCACCACCTTCTTCGGGTCCCCCTAGAGCACCACCGGGAGGAGGAGGGCCACCAAGAGCTTCAAATTTACCTCCGGCACCAAGATTACCTTCAGCACCACCGGGAGGGGGAGGTCCCCCTAGAGCACCACCGGGAGGAGGAGGGCCACCACCTATGAGTCCTCAAGCACCTATAGCCCCCAAGCCTGGAGGAGGATTAAGTTCATTAAGAGATGAAATGCTGGAAGAATTAAATCGACTAAAAAAGATAATGCGAGGAGAATAATTAAATCTCAATTTAACTTTATATTCCTTTTGTTAAAAAAATAAATTAATAAATTCTTTTTACTAAACAAATATTTTTTAATCAACGAGTTTTTATTAAAAAATGACTAATTCCTAAGAGTATTTAAAAATATTAATTAATAATACTCAATAGGAAATAATTTCAGTTAAATATGAATAAAAAGATTTATTTTTATTGAGATAATAAATTTTGTATATCAATTCTTTCATTTAAACCAATTATTTTTAAAATATGAATAAAAATAAAAAATATTTTATAATTGAAGATAATTCTGATATTTTCATAATTCCAAAACGAATTATGATTTTTGCAGGTCATCCAGATGACGAAATTATTTCATGTGGAGGGACAATAATAAAATATCAGGAATTAGGTTCTGATATCACTTTAGTTCTAGGTACAAAAGGTATTGGAGGATATTCACAAGAAAGCCAAAAAGATACTATTTTCGAATTACGAGAGAATGAAATAAGGGAAGTCGTTAAAGAATTAAAATGCAATTTAATAGATTTAGGTTATAATAATCTCAGTATAGATAGAAAAAAAATTGCTCGGATTACAAACTTAATTCGTGAATACCGCCCTCAAGTTATTTTAATGCCACATTATATGGATTTTCATCGAATACATCGGGATTTTTCATTTATTATTCGGGAAAGTATATATCATTCTGTTTCAGGAAAAGCCTATGGAGGAACTAATAAACAATGGACTCCTCTAGCAGTTTATTATTATGAATCTCCCTCATGTAAATTCCAATATATAAAAACAACAATATACATTATTGTCGATATTGAAAAACATTGGGAAAGAAAAAAAAAGATTTTCAATCAATTCTATAATTCTCAAAAGAAAGTTTTAGATCAGATATTTTTTTGGGCAGAGAGTACCGCACGTATAAGAGGTAATGAAATTAACGTAAAATATGGTGAAGCATTTATACCCGATACAACATATACACCTCTAAAAATTATATTAGAATAAGTAATATTATTAATAATACTAAATATTAAAATATAAAATTTTATCAATTATGCCAAATTTAACAATTGTTCTTGATATTGGGCAATTTAGTAGCAAATGTGGATTTTCTGGAGAAGATAATCCTTCAATGATCTTTTTTACAATGGTTGGTACACCAAAATATCATGGATTTGAGGATCAATTTACCAAAAATGAGCAGGAACTTTATGTTGGAGATGAAATACAATCTTTAGGTCTGTATAAAATTGAATATCCAATTCAAGAGGGAAAAATAACAGATTGGAAATTTTTTGAGAAAATTATTGATTATATTTTTTATAACTTGAGAGTAGATCCAACTCTAGTTAATGTTTTATTTGCTATACATCCAATGTTTCCTCGACAAGATATCAAACGATTATTTCAATTATTTTTAGAAAATTATCAATGTATGGCATTTTATCCAGTTTTAGATTCTATGTTGACTCTTTATTCTGGAGGATTCCAAACAGGATTAGTTGTTGAAATTGGTGATAGTAGTACTAGAATTATTCCAATTTATGAGGGTTATAAATTAAATCATGCAATTAGAATTGTAGAAATAGGCGGAAGAGTTTTGACTCGTTATATGGGAGATGTTCTTAAAGATTCAATAGGATTTAATTTGGAATCATCAATACATAAAGAAATAGTGAGAGCTATAAAAGAGAAAGCCTGTTTTTTATCATTAGATTATAAGGAAGATTTAAAGAGAAGTGAGCAATATAAAAAACAATATTCTTTACCAGATGGATCAACTATTACCCTAAGTAAAGAAAGATTTATCGTACCTGAATTATTATTTAATCCTACATCAGAATTGGAGCATGATTCTTTACCTAAAATAATTATCGATGTTATTGAACAATGTGATTTGGATATAAGGCCTGAATTATTGAATAATATATTCTTATCAGGAGGATCATCCATGTTTCCAAATATGAAAGCCCGATTATATCAAGAACTTGAACTTGAGTTGATAAGAAGAAAAAAAAAAGATCAAATAATTCGAATAATTGCTCCCCGTGAGAGAACGTATTCAGTTTGGACGGGGGGATCCATATTAGCTATGATCCCTGAATTCTCACAAAATTGGATTTCAAGAGGGAAATATTATAAGAATGGAATTCCAGAGAATATTTTATAATTACTTTATATTTTTTTACCTTTTTCCTCCTAATAAATAATTATAATAGATTGTAATATTGTTGTATTACATCTTGTTATATAAATCCATTTATTATAGTGATATGAAAAGAGATTTAATTAAAGGTGACAAAAATATATGACAAATTTGGATTTAAATAATGATTCTAAACAATTAATCAAAAATTATTATAAACCTGATTATGATACTTTATTTAATAAAATTAAAGACATTAAAACACCAGTGAAGAATGACATTTTGAGATCTTTATTGGATGGAGCATGGCATTCAGAATTAGAATTAATAAGAATTGCTAAAAAAAAGCAAAAATATGTCGGTTCTGTGACTTTAGGGACGATAGTACATTCTCTAAACCATGTTGTTAAAAATGACTACGTCGAAAAAAAAGTCGTAAATGAAAAAATGTATTATAAATTATCAGATAATTATGTTGGA
The DNA here is from genome assembly GCA_964525635.1 of uncultured archaeon. Taxonomy (GTDB): domain Archaea; phylum Asgardarchaeota; class Lokiarchaeia; order Sigyniarchaeales; family SOKP01; genus JAFGOA01. The sequence goes on along the minus strand of CAZGJX010000008.1, from coordinate 15,350 downwards.
TTAACCAGAGCAGCTTATACAAAATATCAATATAAATAAAAAATAGAGAATATTTAAGATATCATTTCACTATTTCTAAGTAATTTTAAAGCAACTATATTTAGGATAAGAATTATTATGAGTAGATAATACCCAAGTCCTACTTCACCAAAATCTGTAATTAAATTACCAGAAGCTAAAATTATAATATTAATAGTATAAAATGATATAAGAAAAGCAGAAAATAGAATATTTAATGCATTTGCTTTAATTGCATTATTATATTTAGTTTTTGAAGTTGAGGTCATAATAGAATTAAGTCCTATAATTAACATTAATCCCCATAAAAGAATACCTATAGTACTTTCTGGAAAATGTAGTAACATGGATGAAAAAGAAGAATTATCAATGTTTACATATCCCCAGAGAAAATATTCTACATTATTCATTTTAAAAATATTAAAATTTATTTCAATATTTTCAGTTGGGTAAATCGGTATGGTACCTATAAATGATAAAATTAAAGCAATAATTCCAATAATTATTCCTATTTTTCTTGCCATATACTTTTCACCTTATTTAATTGGATGTTTAATGAATGCTATAATTGATAAAATAAAATTGATTAACAAAATATAAAAACCAGTATCTAAATATTGATATATTTCTAATAAACCAAATTGACTGCCAAAAATTTCTTCACTATATATCGTAAATCCTATGATTGTGAAAAATATAATGAAAAAAATCGCAAAAAAATTGAAACTCATATATCTTCTCCCCTTCTGATTTTCTTTTACACATCCTAAGAATGAAAAGATAATTGCCAATATACTTAAGACAATAAGGAATAAAAAAGTGATAACAGTAGTAACAGAAAAATTATTAAACCAATCAGTGAACCAGAAAGTAATTGAATTTCCATTGGTACTACCCCATAAGAATATTTTAGTATTATTAAGATTAAGTAGGGAAACTGGAAATTTAATATAAGAATTCAATTCTAAGGAAGATGTGGTTTCATTCCAAAAATATATACCTATTGGAAGAAAAGGTAAGAATAATAAAAGAATCGTAATAACTCCTGATAAAAATCCAATTTTATTCATATTAATCGTTAATAAATCTTAATATAACATATAATTATATAACTTAGTTTTTTAAGATTTTATATTTTTTTCTTTATACATTTATTTTTTTCTATTCTATAATCAAGACAATTAGAACAAAATCCATTTTCTAATTTATTCTCTTTAAAACCTATATTCCAACAATAAGGACAAAGATAATAGTACAGTAATTTATCATTTTTTTTATATCCAATCTTGAAAATATTAAATCCACACTTTAAACAGGTGGAATTCTTTAAAATATATATTCTTCCCTTTTTTGGAATGGAAATGTATTTTTCCTTACATTCTGAATTCAAACAAATTAAAAATCTTCTCTTATTCTTAGGATTTACCAACTTCATTTTTTCTTTTCTACAAAAAGGACAATTTGTGGAAGTTAAAATATCAGTTGTATTTCTAAGATTTTTATGATTGGGAATCTTTTTACTGAATTCTATTATATTATTTGCAATTTGATTTTCTTTTTCTATAAGTTTATCAAAAAGATTTAGAAATATTTTCCTAATTATTTTAATAACAACTTCTTTAGTTTTTTTACCTTCTTTGATATCTTCTAATAAGTTTTCAATTATACGGGTAAAATCAGGTTTTAGGAATGGTAACCAGATTTTAATTAGTATTTCTATTAGGAAAACACCAAGATTACTAATTTTAAATTTCCTTTTTTCTTTATATATTAAACTTCTTTTTTCTAGAATTTGTATAATCACCGGTCTTGTTGATTTCGTACCTAAATTATATTTTTCCATTAGTCTTAGTAAAGATGTATCTGTATACTCTGGATTAGGTTTTGTCTCTTTTATATTAAATATTATTTCGTTAATTGGTAAAAAATTGCTAGATATTCTTATATGAGAATCATATTTTCTTTTTAGAAATGGTACAATTTCTAAAAATCCTTCCGAAACTAATGTAGCTAGTTGAGAATTAAATATTTCATTTTTAATTGATAATTTAAGAAAAACTTTTGATTCTACAGCTTTATCTCCAAATAGTGCTAAATAATGTCTTGCTAACAAATTATATACTTTAGAATGAAGTTTACTTTTAAGTCTGGTATTATTTAATTCTAGCGCCTCTATTGGAGTGATAGGGGGATGATCTCCTGCATCTTTTTTACCTATTGTTGGTTTAAATTTTTGATTTTTTATAAGAATTTGAGTATAAATCCTATAATCAGAATGGTTTTTAAATTTATAAATTATATTTTCATGGTTAAAAGATGGTTTATAAACATCGGAATCAGTTCTTGGATAAGTTATGATTTTATTAAGATATAAGTCATTCATGATATTTAACGCTAAATTAGCGTTTATATGAAGATACTTTGTTAATAGAATTAATGCTTTCGATGTATTTAAAGGAGTTGGAGGATTCAAATTGGTTGACTTAGTGTAATTATCAATAATATTTGCGATTTTTTCATTCTTTATTCGTTCATATATTTCTTCAGCAACTTGTCGTTTATTTTTATTAAATGGATTCGATTCATGATATGCTTTAAATTGATAATTATTACTACTTACCATCGCTTCAATAGTATAATATGGTTCTGGTACAAATTCTTTAATTTCCTTATCTCTTAAATAGATTAAATAAAGTAAGGATGTTTGAACTCTCCCTATAGAAGTAAATTTATGATTAATACTTTGTAAAAGAGGTTTAATGATTTTAGTTATTTGTCTAGTTGCTGAGAATCCTATAATTGCATCTATAATTGCTCTTGCTTCTCCTGATTCTGCCCATTTCCATTTAGGGGGAATAGGATTATTAAATTTTTTTAAAATTTCTTTTTTTTCTAAAGAACTCAACCACATTTGTTTGACAATAATATCTTTATTTACACTTTTTACATATGGTAATGCATCAAATAATCCAATATTACATCCTTCTATGTCAGCATCAGTTCCTATTATACAATATTTACATATTTTTGCATATTTTTTTAAGGCTTGTATGTAAGGAAAAGCATAGGACTTCGGAACTTTTTCAATGGCATCGGGATTTGTGATTATTTCTCTTGGATTGGATTTTGTCCAACTTTCATAATCTTTTGAATTTCTATGTTCAAGGATATGTCCTCTTAAAGGTAAAACATAAGTCTCTTGTTTAACAACTTTATATATTTTGAGGAATTTGTTTTTTTCTATTATATTTATAGATCCAAATGATTCAGCAATAGCTTCTGCAGCTTTCGCTTTTTCAGCAATAATTAAAGTTGCCATTGTAAGTTTTACTAAATTATTATATATATATTAAATTTATATAAGTTCTCAGGAAATTTAAAAGAATATAGAGTATAAAAATATCAATTTTTTTTTAATAATTCATGAAACAGTGTCTCACGATAGATTATATATAATGAGGTAATCTGTATGTAATATAAAAATTGGGATTATTAAAAACAGAAATTTATTTTAATTGGGATATCCCTATTATAATAAAACCAATACTCACTATTATACACATAAATAGTCCAAATCCAAATAAAGGTAATAGAGCTACCATGAAATAAGGTCCAATAAATCTAAACATAATAAAGTTTAACATCATTATAGTTCCAAAAATTATTTCCAATATTGAATATATCTTTTTTTTACTATATACAGCGAAATATGAGAGCAAAAAAGTCATTATAATTATTATATCAAGATATAAAAAAAAAACACCTAAAACTGGAATATCAAATAATAATATATTTGCTGGACGTAAAGGTAATGATGATATTGACTCCATATTTCCTGCTAAATAAGCGGTAAAATGGTCTAAATCCCGATAAGAACCTTCAATTAAAGGTATAAATAATGTTACAAATAATATAGTAATTATAATTACTTGTAAACCAATTCCTAAATGTTTTCTTTTTCACATTTTTAACATCTTGAATTTTATTTATAGAATATTGTTATTTTAAACTCTTTATTTAAAATGAAATTATATTTAATAATGATGTTATTAATTTAATTTTTGATTATCAGGAGCTTGATCAAAAATACAAATACAATTTTCTATAGATTGTTCTTTTAAAATTCTCTTGTAACACGTATATAACAAATGGAAAATTATTTTTTTAAATAAAAGTAAAATCAATTATTTAATGAATTATTATGGAAGTGGTAAACTAAAGTGAAATGTTGAACCTTTATTTTTTCCCTCGGATTCAACCCAAATTTTGCCTTTATGTGCTTCAATAATTCCTTTTGATATATAAAGACCTAAACCACTTCCTTTTGAAAAATTTTCAATATCATTATTTAACATGATAAATTTGCCAAATAGCTTATTTATTTCATCTTGAGTTAATCCTATTCCATTATCTTTAATTTTATAGATAATTAGATCATCTTTTATTTCATCTGAGATTTGGATAGCACAATTTGAAGGAGTGAATTTTAATGCATTATTTATTAAATTAGAAAAAACTTGAGAAATCCTGAAATGATCTACATTTAGAGAAATATCATTATTTACTTCTAATTTAATTTCAATATTTTTTTTCTTGATTTGATATTCCAATTCAGTAAGACAAGTATTTAAGATATCAGGAACCTTTATTCTAATCATTTTAAAATCCATTTTTTTAGCATCTATTTTCAGAGCATCTAATAATTTCTCGACATATGATTCCAGTCTTTTTGAATTATTGAGGATTATCATTAATTCTTCTTTAATATCTTCTTTAAGGGTTTTTTCCCTTAATATAATCAGATCGACATAGCCAGAAATACTAATTAAAGGTGTTTTGAGTTCATGAGCGGCCATTGTAATAAAATCTGTTTTTAGCTTATCAAGTTTCTTTAATTCTTCATTTTGTTGTTTTAACTTTCGTTCTGATTCAATCAATTTAATTTCTGCTTTTTTTTTAATTGTTATATCTACTGCAGAGATTAATATTGCTGAACTTGATTTATATGGGATTCTTCTTAAAAATAATTCTAAATATTTATTATTTTTATCACTTGTTATAATTTTTAGAGTATATTGTAAAGTATTACCTAAACCCAGGTTTTCTATTTCTTTTATCATAAGAGGTATAGAAACGATATTAGAAGGATGAAAACATTTAGTTAAATCTTTTAGTGTCCAATTTCTTAATTCTTCTTCAGAGTATCCAATCATTTTAGATAATGCTAAATTTGTGTATAGAACATAATTATTTTGTAAAATCGCTACACCAAGTAAGGATTGTTCAGTAATTGTTCTAAATTTCTCTTCTGAAATTCTTAATTCTCTTGTTCTTTCAAGAATTTTTTCTCCCAATTGTTTGTTAAGTTTTTTAAGTTTATCTTCAGATTCTTTTAATTTTTCCTCCGTCTTCTTTCTTCCTGTGATGTCACGAGCCATTAATACAGCTTTTAATTTACCATCAATATCAATAAAGGGAGTTCCTTTGACATCAATCCATATCCAACTACCATTTTTATGTTTGAATCTAACTTCCCCCCAACCAGGTTCTTTATTATAAAAACCCTCATTTAATGTTTTTATTGATGTATTGATATCATCAGGATGAATAAATTCAAGACATTTTTTTCCAATCAATTCTTCTTTCGAATATCCCATTCCTTTTAAATGAGGTAGCTCATTTATATATTCATATGCAAATTTTTCATTTATTATACTTATAAAATCATTTGCATTTTCGGAAATAATACGATATTTATTCTCTGATTCTTTTAATTTTTGCTGGAGCAGATATTTTTCAGTAATTATTCTTAAGAGTCCACAAAACCCAACCTTTTTACCTTCAGAGTCTTTTTTTAAATAAACAGAACTTTCTATAACAACTTCTTTATTATTTTTAAAATGCCCTTTATATTGAACATCACGTATACCTTTTTCTTTTACATAGACTTTATTAAAAGCTTTGTGAAGTTTTTCATTATTTTTATCATCACAAAAATCAGAAAAATTCATTCCTATTAGCTCATATTTTTTATAACCAGTAGCTTCAGAAAATGCATCATTGATGAAAGTAATATTTCCAATTAAATCTGTTTCAAAATAACATTCTTTTATATTTTCTAAAATATTTCTATATTTTTCTTCTGAAGCTTTTAATTTTTCTTCCGAATCTTTTCGATCGGTGATATCTTCATATGTTGATAATAGTCCAACAACTTGATTATTCAAATCTAATAAAGGAATTCTATTAATATTAAAATATGCTTTTTTCCCATTCGAGAGTATTAAGGATTCAATGGAATCTAACTTAGGTCTATTATGTTTAATAACATCTTTTTCTTTTTTTTCATGTTGCGTTAGATAATTTTTAAATAGAGGGATTTTTTTATTTGTTATCCCACTAATATTGTCAGGATTATCTAAATTAATTAATTTAGAAAAATTCGTGTTACAACCAAGATAATTCAATTCTTTATCTTTCCAAAAAATATATTGAGGGATATTATCAATTACTTTTTCTAACATTTCCTGTGATTTCTGGACTGCAGTTATTGCTTTTTTTGGAATTAGTAGTTTCCAATATCTTATTTCGGGGACTTCATTGTATAACCATTCAAATCTTTCTTTATGTTCATCTATTTCTTTTTGAAGTTTTTTGATTGTCGAGATATTTTTAAATAATATAAATATATCTTTAGAACTATCATAATTTAGAAAATCTTTATTAAATACTTCAAACCAGATAAATTCTTTTTTACGATTCTTTATTCTGATTTCTCTATTATCTTTTTCATTTAATTTTCTACTTTTTATTATCTCAATAATTCGGTCCTTATCGTCATTATGTATAAAATCTAATAGATTTTTTCCTAAAAGATCTTCAGAAGAGTAAAATAACTGTTTTGAAAATTGATTTTCATTTATAAATTTAATATTATACTTATTATATGAATCAACAAGACAGATTAGATCTTTAGATTTCTTAAATAGAATCTTTTGAATTGATTTTTGATCAAAAGACTTTTGCTGTTTTCCTTTTTTATTACATAATTTGTTTATTCCACTAAATCCTCTATAAGTTCCATCTTCGGCAAATTGTGGAACTGTATACATTAATACGGGAATTTCATCGCCTTTATTATCAATTATTTTAACATTTATTTCATTAATAGTTTTTTCTGAAATTGAAATAATGTCTATAATCTTTTCATTAGTAATTTCATCTGAAAGATACTTATTTATTGAATTACCAATAATTTGATTTGGAGTTAAATTAATTAGGTTGTCTATAGTTGGACTACAATATCTAATAATTCCTTTTCGATCAATATACCATATCCAATCTCCTATAGAAGATATAAGTTTAAAAAGAACCTCATCATCCTTATAGGTATTATTGAATGTTGATTCCATGTTAAATAACCCTTTTTTTTGGAAAAAAACCTTATGGGATAATAATCAAATTATAAAGTATTTACTTTTTTCCAATTGCTATGTTATTATTAATAATATTAAGATCTATAAAAAATCCTATGTAACTATTTAAAAAAAAAATAATATTTTTACATCTAAAATCCATTATTATCAAGAAAATAGACAAATAATAGATAAATTATTTTATTTCTTTCATTAGAATTTTGGAAGAGGAATTTCCAAAGATAATTAAAGAAATTTAAGTTGATCTGGCATTTTGGGAAGAAACTTTCTAAAATTTTTCGGCCAATCATCAATATTGAAACCATGCTGAGCTAAAAATACCGCTACCCATCTTTCTAAACCAATACCGGTGCATCCACTCCATATCAGTTTATTTTTCTGGTGCTTCAAATTGAAAGCTTTTACATATTTCTCACCAACAATAGATAAATTTTGAAATTCCAACCACTCACTCTCATCTCTTGTTCCTCTATATGGTAACCATGCTTCATAATCTAATGTTCCTAGCTGACCTTCCTCAACTCCTTCCCTAAAGATATCTCCTGCTTGCTGCATGTAGAACGGAGTAACACTTGCCATTCGCCATTCTATTTCAAGAATCTCATTGAAGATATATTTATATTTATCAAGGATTTCTTTTTGTAATTCTAATAGATCTTTTGGCTCACCAATGAACACAACTTCAATTCTATGGAATTCATCGACTCTCTCAATTCCATGTCTTCCACCTGATTCATATCTAAAGGAGTTTGTTGTTTTTTCAAATAATAATATTGGAAATGAATCATTTGCTATTGTTTTTCCCTTTAATGCCCAATAAATGGATGGACATTGAGCATAAACAAGACCTTTTAGAGGTTTTAATTGTATCATTTTCATAAATTCATCATAAGGAATCTCTTGAGTAATTTTAACCAAATCTATAAAAGGTTCCCAGTCTTTGACATTTCTTGTTTTTGGTTCAGCAACATAATAGATTTCCATTGGCATTCCTTCTAAATGACCCGTTTTTATCCAAACATCTTCTCCAGATACGATATTAGAATTAATCATCTCATTAAATCCTAAAGGTTTTAATACCTCCTCAACTACAATTTTTTCCATAGTATAGAAAATATTTGTTGCTGGAGCCCAATAAATCCATTTTCCTTTTGTAGAAGCGGGAGAAATCCAATTAAGATTAACCATTTCTGTTGTTGGATCGCTTTTTATTTTTATCTCTCTTTTAGGACTTTTATAAATAAGTTTATGATATTCTGCTTTGCCTTCATAATAAGATAAATCGATTTTTTCTTTAATCCTCTTTATAATTCTCTCAACATTCCCTTGGGTAATGAACCTTTTATCAACATTATCTAATTCGATTAAACAAGTTTTTTCTTCATCATCAAATTCTAATTTTTTAACGAAGGGTATTGTTAAAGGATCTTGGGGTAATTTCTCAAGTTGAAAAATTATCCTTAAAAACTCAATTTCTAATGATTTAATTCCAATATGTAAATTTTTACCTAAATACTCAGCAAGAGATTTTCTTATTCGATAAAATATCATATGAGCTGATCTTTTATGAGTATTTATTTTCATTCTGATAGAAGAACCATTTTTAAGCTCATATTCCGATCTATAATTAATTTCATCTAGATCTTTGAGTTTTTTTAGGATATCATTTTCAGCTTGCTTTAAATATTCTAAAACTTTTATTTTATGCGTCGTAATATCTTTATTAAGAATTATTGTTCCAGTTAAATAATATTTCATTTTTTTGTTTGTTTTTTTTTAAAATTAAAATTTAATAATTTAGAGCATCTTAAATTCTTTTTTCTGGAATAAGACTATAAAAGAATTACCATAAATGATGAACAGAATCTTTTATATATTTTTCATAAATTTCTTTAACTTGCTTCATTTGATCATTGGTAAAAGGAGGTAAATCAGATGCTTCAATATTCGAAATTACATGACCAACATGGCTTGCGCCTGGAATAATACATGAGACTGCATCAAACATTAAAATCCATCTTAAAGAATATGGAGCTAAATTATCTAAATTCCCAAAAACTTGTTTTAATTCATCAACTGCTTTTAATCCTAATTCATAATCCACTCCAGCAAATGTTTCTCCTCTATCAAATGCTTCACCATTTCTGTTGAAATTTCTATGATCACCCTCTTTAAATACTGTGTTTTTGTTTAATTTTCCAGTCAATAAACCACTAGCTAAAGGTACTCTAACAATAATTCCAATATTTTTTTTTTTAGCTTCCTTAAAAAATAATTCACTAGGTCTTTGGCGAAAAATATTAAAAATAATTTGAATGGTTGATATATTAGGATATTCTATAGCTTTTAATGCTTCCTCTACTTTTTCAACACTTACTCCATAATTATGGATTTTACCTTCATCAATTAAAGCATCTAAAACATCAAATACTTCTGGTTTATAATAAACACCAGTAGGAGGACAGTGTAATTGGATCAGATCTATTGTTTCGATTTGCATATTTTGGAGACTATCATCAACAAATTTTCTTATATTCTTTTCATTATATCCTTCTACATTATGTGGATTTAATCTTCTACCACATTTAGTAGCTAAAAAAATCTTTTCCTTAGTAGAATTAATAAAATTTCCACAAAATCTCTCACTTTCACCAGCTCGATATATATCAGCAGTATCAAAAAAGTTTATTCCATTAGAAGATGAGGCCTCTAAAGTATCTTGGGCTAATATTTCATCAAATGGTTCTCCCCATCTACCGCCTAACTGCCAGCATCCAGTAGAGATTTCTGAAACCTTAAAATCTATTTTTCCAAGAGGTCTATATTTCATATAAAAACGATTCTTGAATAAGTAAAATATAGGTAATATAGAATTATGATATTTATTAAATTTTCTATTAATTGGTATATTACTTAAAATTCATAAAAGTTAAATTAATCTTATATAAATAAAATCGTAATTAAGATATTTAAAATTTAGAATAGATTTTTAATTTTAATTTTGCTTTAATTTATTAATAAGTTAGAAATTTATAATAATAAAAATCTATATGAATAATTTATATTGAGACATGCCTCACGTAGAACCAACCTTTGAAATAGATAAGAAAGGAAGAGTCATTTGCAAAATTCATTCAAATTACGAATTTTTCGATGATTATTATAATGATCGAGTGTTAGAAAAAGAACTAACTTGTAAAACTTGTTCACATTTTCATAATGATAATTGTTATTTTCCAAAATCTGAAATTCTTCAAATTGAATATGATCGTCTAAAGAAAAGAAACTTTAATTGTAAATTATGTGGAAATAAAATTGATAGAATGTTTACTGTTATGCATAAATTATACTATAAAGCGAAAAATAACATTGAAATACCATTAATTTGTTGTACATGTTATGATACTTTAAAAGATAATAAATTTGTGGAAAGTTCTAAATGGAGATCGAATTTATTTCTATATAACTCACTATATGCTGTATATTCATTGGTATCTGTTTTATTTTTTATTTATATTTATCAGATTAAATTTTATTATTTAGCTTTCTTTATTATACCAATTATATACCTTTTTTATCATAACATTAAAAAAAGACGAGAACTTAAAAAAGGATTAGAGTATTATAAAAATAATTTTTTAAATGTGGGAAATGAATTAGTATAAAATTTTATCCTAATTTCCCCGCCCAACCCCTCACTTTTTTACGCATATCTTCTTGTTTTAATATAATTTTCTCTAATTCTTCAGTTGATTTATTATTTAAATTAATAATTTCGGGTAGAAAATTATATTTAATATAGAAATCTCTGCAATTTGTCGAAATTAAGTCATTTGATATATTTTTTGGATTATTCTTAAACTTAGGAAATTGAAATTCCCAATTCTCGAGAAATTCTTTAATATTACTATAATTTTCGAAAATTGGAAGAAGACCTAATCCATTTATAGATGTTACTGCAATAGTTGCATATCTTAATGAAAACTTATTTCCATTAAATGAGATTGCAATCCCCTTCTCTTTCTTAAGGCGGTCTAACATATTTATATCCGTAATCGAATCACCTAGTGCGATCATCTCTGAAATAGGTGTCCTTGTAATCTTGGAGATTTGTTCAACAGCTAGCTCCTTCCTTTTTCCTCCTCTCACCTCTATAGAGTTCATTATATTTATATAATCGGAGGAATTATCTTCCCAAAAAAAATGATTTAAATCATCTAAAACAAATTCAAGGTTTTTATTATTATCAAGATATTTTTGAAATATTATTTTTACAAGAATATTGATTTTTTCTTTAATATTTGAAGAATCACTTTTTAATTTCTCTATAGGGAAATCTGTACAATAAACATGATCTTTTTTTATTCCCAATTCACCAGTTACTTGATGAGCAAATTGATTGTAACTTGTAGAAATTATAAAAATATCCCATTTTTTTTTTATTATATTTATTAATTCTTTTATACCAGATAGAATACCAGTATTATTTTTTGCTATGTTAATTAATTCTTCATTTGAAAAACATGATACATATATAGGAGCCATCAATCTCAAGGTATCACCTGGTTGATAATCTAAAATTCCTAATTTCTCTTTTATTTTTGGAGTATCTATTAAATAATCATCATAGAGAGATATCATAAAGAAAAAATCTGCCATATCATAATTATCCAAACCCAACTCTATTTTTTTATTAAGCAATCTTCCTATATCTGCTGCAAAATCCAATATACTAATAGGGCCTTCTAGATCCCAACAAGCAACCCTTTTTTTAGACAAATTCTCTTACCTTCAAAGAATTCTTATTAATTTATTTGGTCCTAAGAATTTAATTAATTTTTTTATTAAAATATTGATATCTAAAAGACTAATTTTAGAAAGGTACATTTTTTTTTATAATAGAAGTTAAATATGAATTCATATATTTTTTAATTCTTCATTATTATATTCTCTCCAGTTTGGTAAGATCTTGTCGAAAGCCTTCTTGGTTAATGATTTTAAATCATCATCTAGTGAATTTAAAAAAAACCCAATAATATAAAGAGCCCTTTTATCATTTATATTTATCAAACTCTCTAATATAATAGTTATTCTATATTTATCTACACTTTCTTTTTCTAAAAAGTTTTTAATTTCTTCTTTAAGTTTATTTACAATAACTAAAGTAGCCTTTGGATTACCTAGCCTTCCTAAAGCTTCTATGATTCGATTAATAACCATATAATCCTTCTCATTAATAAGCGCACGGCACATCAAATTAACTGCACGAGTATCTTGTAAATATCCTAATTTTCTAGCAGCTTCTGCTCTTTTTTCCCATTCTTCATCATGAAATATAATTCTTATATAATCATTAAGATTTTTTTTTTTTATAATTCTAGTCATTATTAGTCTAATGCTGAAACGATAAATATTATAATTTAGTGTTTATTAAATATAAGATTTCAATATAAATTATTATACTTAAAAAGAATTGGATATATTATTTTAATAAAGAATTATAATTCTATTAATTCTAAAAAATAGAGAATTTTATTTGACATTTTTTTTCTTATCAATAATTTAAAATCATACCTCTAAAAAAAAATTATTTGCTATATAAAATTAAATCTATATCCTCCATCATATCTTCAAAAACTAATCGTCTCTCGCTTAGTGATAAAGCAATCATTTCCTTAACAAAAGTACGTTTTTCTGTTTTATATTCCCAATTAAATTGTTCAATTTTATTTAGAAAATCTCCTTCCAATAATGTTATTTTTATATCCTTTAATTTAGCTAATTTCTCTCGTAAATGATTTTTTTCAAAGATAACATACAGTTTATTATCATATAATTTTCTTAAATTATCTCTTTTTATTATCATAGTTTTTTCAATTGATTTTGGAATCCAGAATCCAGGTTCTAATAATCTTCTTTTTTATTTTTCTCTAAAAATAATATTTTATTAAATTAATTTAGAATAAATTCAAAAATATGGTATAATAAAATTATTGATAAAAGTGTTATATAAAATGCTATGGAGAAAAATTGAATGAGTTCCCTAAACAATTTAGATTTTAATTAATTATCTAATTTCATCCTTTTATTAATTCAATTAAAATTTAAGGTCTTTGACAATGTAAACAATTAATGAAACAAAATTCAAATTTTTAGAATTGTGTCTGATTATCGAAATTAATAATTTATTAAATAAAGTATATATTTTAATCCTTAGACATATTCTAGCAATAAAGATAATTTTTTAGTTTTTTATTAAAGAATTATAGTTATTAAATTCTAAAAAATAAAGAGTTTTCTTTGAAAATTTCTTTCTTATCAATAATCTAATATTCTCAAGACCTTCTAAATACTTTGAAATTGTATTTAAGTGCATACTAAGATCTTTGGAAAGCTGAGTTTTTGTTATTCCATGATCATTAATTTTAAGATATTCGATGATCTTTCGGCATTTGTCATTAGATATATAATATATTGCCTCTGCTTTCTTTTGACTAATACTAACATCAAAATAAATATCATGATTTTCTATTTTTATTTTATTAACAAAATTAAAAAGAACAAGCATATTAAGGTGCCACCTTACAACATGGCTGCTAATATTTAATGTTTTTACAATATCATAATAAAATACTCCTGGATTTTCCAGAATATATTCATAAATTCTCCTTCGTTTTCGAACCTTTAAAATATCTTCTTGGAGTAATTTAGAGCCTTCTACAATTATATTTCGTTTAACTAATGAAGATAAAATTGAAATGATCCCAGTTTCATTTATATTTATTTTCTTTTTAGCTAATTTAGCTTTAATAAAGGGAATTACTTCATTTAACTGCAAATATCTATTTTTATTCAAATATTCTTGGATGATTTGATATACTAGTTCCTCTTGCTTTACTAAATTAGTAACCATTTTGTATAATTCAACCTCCAAAAATATTTTATTTTATAGGTAGATTTAAATCTAAATCTCTCAACATTTCTTCTAATATTAATTTTCTCTCATCTGGTGATAACGCAAGCATTTCTTTAATAAAATTTTGTTTCTCATCTTCATCTTGCCAGTTTAATTGGTTCACCTTATCAAAGAAATCTCCTTCCAATAAAGTTATTCTTACATCTTTTGATTTATCTATTTTCTTAAGGATATGGTTTTCTTTAAATATCTGAAGCAATTGATTATTGTTAATGTCAATTTTTATAGATTTATTTTCTTTACTGCATATCTTCTCATTCATTTCAGGTTTCCAATATCTTTTATCTAATGAAAATCTTTTACGTTTTGCACTTTTCTTAAAATCAATTTTTTTAGCTTTTAATTTAACTGATATTTCATCTTCTAACTTTGCCTTTTTGGATTCTAATGAATATAATGAAAGAACAGAAACAGCAATAGCACTTAAAATTATTATAGTGATCGATATATATAATAAATCCTGATTATTAGAATCTATATTAAGAGTTTTTACAGTTATTTCTAATGATGGAGTACTCGGATTATTGTTTGTATCAACAGCAATCACACAGTAATAATAGGTTGTAGTTGGATTCAATCCTGTATCTGAATAATAACTATTGGGAGTAGAGTCAAGATATGTTGATCCATCGGGAGTAAATCCGGGTGATGTACTTCGATATACACGATAATAATCAATATCAGGTTCTGTATTATTATTCCAGTCAAGGTTAATACTGGTCTCTCCACCAGAGGTGGCAACAAGTCCTGATGGCGCCGAGGGTGGTGTTGCATCGAGAGCTGTAGTTGCGCTTTCTTCTGAGGATTGCGCACTTGGGTTGTTGTTCGTATCAACAGCAATCACACAGTAATAATAGGTTGTAGTTGGATTCAATCCTATATCTGAATAATAACTATTGGGAGTAGAATCAAGATATGTT
>CAZGJX010000007.1:0-66704 GCA_964525635.1 uncultured archaeon | reverse complement strand
ATTTGAAATTGTAGTAAATAATGATCCTTATATAGATTCATTTAGCTCAAATTTCAGAGCTCCATGATCCTTATATAGATTCATTTAGCTCAAATTTCAGAGCTCCTGGACATGTCCACCTTTTAATTGCTCATGAAAATTTATTGAAGGACAGAATGGGACATACTGAATTATCTGTCGCATTAGCTCATATGGGAGGGCTCTCTCCTATTGCAGTATTGTGTGAAATGTTGGATAAAGAAAATGGTAAAGCGTTATCAATTAATAAAGCAAGAGATTATGCTAAGAAAAACAATTTAATTATGATTGAGGGTAATGATATTTTAAAAGCTTTCAATGATATTAATATTGAGGAATAGTAATGAAGATCAACATAGGCATAGCAGATACCACATTCGCACGTGTAGATATGGGTAAGATGGCAATAAATGAGATTGAGAACACAACAACTAAAGTTTCGATAATTAGATATACTGTTCCAGGTATGAAAGACTTACCCATTGCGTGTAAATTATTATTTGATAAGTATAATTGTGAAATTTGTATAGCTTTAGGAATGCCAGGTCTAGAAGAAAAAGACAAAATATGTGCCCATGAAGCTAGTCAGGGGATAATTATGTGTCAATTATCAATAGGAAAGCATATTATAGAATGTTTTGTCCATGAGGATGAGGGAAATACCCCTAAAGAATTAATAGAAATTTGTGAGAATAGAGCAAGAAAACATGCTCAAAATGTATTAAAATTATTATTTGAAAAAGAATGGTTCATTAAAAATGCTGGAATGGGCCTTAGACAAGGGTATCCAGATGCTGGACCAATAAAAAAATAAAAAAAAGTGTGTAAAAATGAATGAAGAAAAAATAAATATTGGAATTGTTGTTGGAGAATTCCACTATGATATAACTGAAAATATGATGAAAAAGGCTATTGACCATGCTGAATTTCTAGGTTGTAATGTAGTTCATATTATTAAAGTTCCAGGTAGTTTTGATATGCCTTTAGCAATCAAAAAGCTATTAATGAAGAATGACATCGAAGGTGTAGTATGTTTGGGTGCAGTAATAACAGGAGATACTGATCACGACCAGATTGTAGCTCAGCATGCTGCAAGAAAAATGGTCGATTTATCATTGGAATTTAACAAACCTGTATCATTAGGTGTATCAGGTCCAGGAATGACACGTATGGAAGCTGTAGAAAGAATCGAAGATTTTGCTCGACGATCTGTAGAAAGTGTTGTTAAAATGGTAAGAAGGTTAAAGAAAATTAGTTAAGGATTGGGTGAATATAATGATTCAAATAACTATTATACAAATTGACAACTTTGGACCATATACAGAAGAAATGGGTCATAATAGAGAACATAAAATTCAACTATTATTATCTGAATTATTTATCTTTTTACAGAAAAAATTTAATGATTATGGAAGTCTTGTTTTTTCTGCTTCAAAAGATAATTTAGTTGCGGTTACAAATGGAATATCTATTGAAATTCATAAAGAAATTAGTAATAAAGTGAAAAAAAAATTTCCTATTACAATCAGTATGGGAATTGGTATTGGAAAAACTCCATTAGAAGCTCAGATTGAGGCCTCAAATGTTTTAAAATCTTATGGAAGTGCTCAATCTTCAAGAAAAAGTATAATAGCCCATAACGGACATAATTTACCAATTAATGGAAATGTAAAAGTAGCACATATTGATATTAATTTCTATACAAAAATAGCTACTGATGTTAATCCTTTTTACTCTAATTATATTTCTTTGAATAAAAGTTATACAACATTAATGGAATATTTTCAAGAAATAGAAGCACTTTGTTTTTTTAATGGTGGAGATAATTTTATATGTATTTGTCCTAATGATATGATACGGTCTGACTTAGAAAATATTTTAAATGCTTATGAAAAAAAACATAAACCATGGAAATTAAAAGCCGGTATTGGACAAGGTAAGAATTTATTAAATGCAATCTCAGAAGCAAATGCATATTTAAGTAAAATTAGAGAAGGAAAGAATCAAAATAAAATTTTAGGTATCTAAATTAATAATATATCTTTTTTTAATAATTTCAAATAGTGTTTTAATTTGAATAAAATAATTTTTGTCCCTGTGGGAAGTTATGAACAACATGGCCCTCATTTACCTCCAAATACAGATTATTTATTAGCAAAGAAAATAACTGAATCTTTAGTTTTTTCTTTTTCAGGAGAAATGGTTGATGGTATTAAAATAGGAATTTCTACTGAACATTATGATTTTAAAGAGACAAAATCAATTTCAAAAGAACAATTCATAACTAATATCGAAAAAATTATTGATAGAGATGGTATGAATTCAAAATTTATTTTTATTAATGCTCACGGTGGTAATAATCAAGCATTAAATATTATTGAACAAAAATATCCATATAATTCAATTGTATTTAATACTTTTTCCCTAATTAAAGAAGATCTAAATGAAATCAGAACTTCTGAATTAGGAGGAATTTGTCATGGGGGGGAATTTGAAACATCAATGATGTTATATTTATTTCCAGATTTAGTAAAAATGAATCGGTTGAAAAGGGAAGATATTGTGTATGTACCAGTGTTAGATCCTAATTCTAAAAAGAAAAAAATAAAAAATTGGCAAACAATTAATTTCAGTAAAAGTGGGATTTTAGGCGATCCTTACCATGCTACTAAAGATAAAGGCAAGAAATGGTTTGAAAGTCTATTAAGAACAATGACACAATCCATTAAAAAAAAAATTAAAGAGAATTTCTATTAAATTGTATAATCCTCTTGAAAATTCCTTTAGAATAATTTTGGGCTTGCAAAAAACATTAGTCTTATGTTTTAGATTTTTAACAACTGAATAAGGTTTTTTTCATTCTTTAAGCTCATTATCTATTATTTCCATAATCTTTAATCTTAATAAGATTATTATTTTTAATATCCTTTATTAAAAACATATTTTCTATCTAAGAAGAATTTGGTGATATATCCTATCGTTAAAGCGATTATCATACTTATTTCTAAAGGAGTATTGAAAAAATTTGTAAATATAAATTGAATACCTATATTTTCTATAGTTGTCAATATAGCAAATCCAAAATATTTTAGAAATTCAATTGATGTTTCTTTTATTTTTGATATCTTCCTCTTGAAGACTATAAACTTATCTAGGAAGAATTTGATAATATATGTAATTCCAACAGCAATAATGGATCCCATTAATTCTGGCATATTATAGGGGCTTGTAGAACAATAGATGGTATATATAAAATCATTATCACCCCAATTATCGCAAATCCAATCACCAATAAATAATTGATTTACTTTTTGCATTAGATAATTCAAAATAATCATTAAAATAGCAAAAAAGAGATATAATATCAACTGTTTTTTTAGATTATTTTGTTGTTCATCCATATTTATTCATTTACTCTTATTATTTTAATGATCTATTTTTAGAGTGATAATGATATGTTAAATAATATATTAGTTTTTGATTTTTATAGGTATTTTATCATTATATTTAATATTGAATGAGAAAATTAAGAATCCAACCTATCTTTCCATGAAGATTCTTTAGGTTCATCTTTATTATTATTCATTGATTGAGGAATTTGAATTCCTGAAGGATTTTGAATATTGATCATATTATCTGAAAGATTTTGACTTGGAACAATCATACTCATTAATTCTCTTAAGAAACTTGCTGATTTTTCCTCTTTTCCTGTCATTTTCTTATATATTTTTTTTATAACATAAAACAATAATGAAAATCCCAATGAAAAAAGAAAATAAATAGCGAACCAACCACTCCCAAAAAATAATAAAGGAAATGGTAGAAGTGCTGAACCATAAGGAGCATAAATAATCATTAAGACAATAATAATTCCAAGGAAGATAAAACATCTTAGACACATAGGTAAGAATTGCCTCTTCATCATCTGTTTAGTTAATAGTTTAATATCTGTTTGTACCTGTAATAACATCTGAACATCTCCAACAATCCGAGCATTATTGAAACGTTCCTGAAGATTTCTGGCTTCTTCTCTATATTTTTTCATTCCTTTGGCTGTTAAACCAAAGAATTTATTAAAAAATCTCCCAAAAATAACTAATGCGAGAGCGATAAACATAATTTGAAGAATAACAATTATATTTTCATCTGCCATTATAATTCACTATTTTTAGAAATTCTATATACAAATTAAATTTTTTGATGTAAATTAATTAAAATGAAATAATTTAAACTTATTAAAAACCTAAAATAAAGAAGTATTATAAAAATAAGACAAGATAATAGAATTTATATCATTATTTAACATTTCCTTTAAAGAAATTTTTAATATATTTTTCATATAATGTTGCTCTGTTGGTTGTCAAACTAGCCAATATACTACAGCCATTTCTACATTTATCGCAGAAATCATATCCATCATATTTTTTCATGATATCTCTTACTTCTTTTGAATTATATATCGAATAAATAGAGTTATTCAATACATTATATCTCTTTATTGGATGAATCTTACATGGATAATCAATATAACCGTCATGCCGGATAAATAAATATGCTTCAGCTACATGGCAACGAATAACTTTTTGATATTTTGGATTGCCCCCAAACCCACCACTTTCAATTGTTTTAATACTATACCTATCTGTAATGAGATTTTTATATTTCTTTTGTAAATTTCTTACAAATTTTGCCCATAAATGTAAATTTGGAACAAGCCCATCCATATTTTCAATCTTATATTTCTGTCCATTATATTTTCTAATAATATCTTCACATGGAAATAATTCAATACAACAGTTAAAAGATTTAGCTAAATTACATAATTCTGGTAAATATTTCATATTATTTGTCATAACATTTGTACTTATAATGACTTTAATACCGCTCTTATTAGCTAATTTAATTGATTCAATTGCTCTATCAAAAACTTTAATTCCACGCATTTTATCATGTAATTCTGCTATAGGATAATCTAATGAAAGAAGAATATAATTTAATCCTTCTAATTTATTATCCTCAAGTAATTTAGGTAAATAATAGCCATTTGAAGCTAATCCTGTTACAAATTTGTGAACTTTACCTGTATAATATATTATTTCAGGTAGATCTTCTCTTAAAGTTGGTTCTCCCCCCGTAAAAGAAAGAGATAACACTCCTAATTCAGCTATTTGATCAATTATTTTCTTAATTTGATCTGTACTCATTTCTTCTTTTTTCAAAGAATTAGGAATACCAGGAATAGCACAAAATTTACATTTAGCATTACATCTTAACGTAAGTTCTATTTGAGCAGAATAAGGTATTCTCCTGAACGTTAAAGTATTAAGTAAATAATTTCTTACGTATTTCCACAAGATAAATCTCCAATAAAAATTATTTATAAAAAAGTTTAGTATGTCTAGAATTAAATTAAAATCTTTATTAGTCTTTAGGTTATTATTAATTTCTTTTTAAAAAATTTAATTTATTTTCTGCTTAATCATAATTTAAATAAATAGAAAATGAATATAGAGAAAATCCTCTCTCCTCAATTAGAAATACCGATTAAACGTTTAGAATTATGGTTTTTTAAGATTATTTTATTCTGTAATTATATCAGTATTTATTAAGAACTCAATTTTCTGAAATTGTAAAACTATTTTTTTTATTTTAGATTTGTGTTATAATATGAATAAGGAAATTCGAACTAATTTTTTTAATAGAAGAAAAAAATTTCTTTCCCATAATTATAAATCTAGCTTAAGATTAATTCTATCTTATTTATGGGCATATAAATGGATCTTTTCATTGGTTGTAATTATGGGCTTTATTCAATCAGCATTATTCTTGACAGCTCCAACCTTATTAGGTCCTGTTTTAGATATTTTAGTTGATACTGAAAATGCTATTGAAAATGCATATCCAATATTTATATTAATAATAGGGCTTCAAGCAATTGTTGCTGTAATTTTTGGATTTCGAGTTTATATTAATAGATGGATAGGAGCTAATATTATCTATAAATTACGAAATGACTTATTCTCAACAATTCAAATTATGAGCTTTAGCTGGTTAGATAAACACAAAACAGGAGAATTGTTATCAAGAACTACAAGTGATGTTAATTTACTTAAAGAATTCTTAGGAAATAATCTACAAGTTTTTATAAGACAGTCTTTTACTTTTATTCTAAGTTTTCTTGTGCTTTTTCTGATTAATATTGAACTAGCACTCTATGTAGTTATGGTAAGTCCAGCCCTCTTTTACGTCTTGTTCATTTTTAGAAAGAAAATGAGACCAATTTTTAAGAAATCCCGAGAAACATATGCAGAATTAACACATGATATACAAGAAAATATTCAAGGAATGAAAGTTGTTAAATCATTCGCCAGAGAGGAATATGAAATTGAAGGATTTTCCAAAACAAATGATAAATATTTTGATGATTCTATGAAAATAATAAAATTACAAGCTATTTTTGATCCAATTATTTATTTAATAGATAGTCTTGCATTTTTAATTGTATTATTGCTCGGAAGCTATTTTGTTTATGGAGGAAAAATATCTTTTGGTGCTATTTTTTCATTCATATTAGTCATGAATTTTTCTGTTGAACCTCTTTATTACGTATCACGGTTTTTAGCAAATATGCCACAGATAAGTGAAACTAGTGATCGAATTGTTGATATCTTAAAATCAAAGATTGATGTAAAAGAAAAAAAAGATGCTAAAAGGATGCCTTTTATAAAGGGAGAAGTAGAATTTAAGAATGTTTATTTTAAATTTGATACTGAAAGCAAGCATTATGTATTAAAGGAATTAAATTTTAAAACAAAGCCAGGAGAAACCATTGCTATATTAGGTGCAACGGGATCTGGAAAATCTACGTTAGTAAAACTCATTCCTCGTTTTTATGATATTTCCAAAGGTGACATATTTATTGATGGGATTAATATAAAAGATATAACCTTTAAATCTTTACGTAAACAAATTGGCTATGTTTCACAAGATAGGATATTATTTTCTAGAAGTATCAAGGATAATATAAATTTTGGTGAACGAAATCTTGATATTAAAAATATAGAAGAAGCAGCAAAAATTTCTTATATCCATGATTTCATTGAAAATGAATTACCAAAAAAATATGATACTTTGGTTGGGGAACGTGGTACGACTTTATCAGGAGGACAGAAACAAAGAATTTCAATAGCAAGAGCAATAGCAGTAAAACCAAAAATTCTAATATTAGATGATTGTTTCTCTTCTGTGGATGTTGATACCGAATTTGAGATTCAAAAACATTTAAAAAAATTAATTAAATATACAACTACCTTTCTAATTACTCAGAGATTAAGTACAGTTAGACATGCAGATAGAATTTTAGTATTAGATAAGGGTAAAATATCGCAATTAGGAAATCATGCAGAACTAATGGAGCAAGATGATGGGATTTATAAGAAATTATATTTAACACTTAAAATAGAGGAACGAGCGTAATGAGATCAAAGAAAATGAAAAAAAATGAGGAAACTGATAATAATAACTTAAGCGCATTTTATGTATTAAAACGATTGATTCAATATTTAGGCTCAAAAAATAGGAAATTTATCTATCCATTAGTCTTTTTAATGATATTCAATATTATTTTCAATTTGTTTTCTCCTTTAGTATTTCGTTTTCTAATAGATGAGGGAATTGGTAAGAAGGGAATCAGTGAAGGATCTGGAGGAAACCTCGAAATTATAATAATGGCGGGTATTTTTTATTTCATTTTAACAATATTAACTGTATTAACTAGAATCGCACAAGGTTATATAATTCAAAAACTTGCAACAATAACTATGTATAATTTAAGGTATGAAATATTTCATCAATTTCAATATTTAGGATTAGACTATCATGATAGTCATGAGACAACAGCAGGAAAAAAAATATCTTATATTACAAATGATGTTAATACAATTCAAGAATTAATTCAAAGTGGACTATTAATTGTCGTTGGAAATTTTTTCTTACTTTTTGGAGCTTTAATATTCATGATAATTCTAAGTCCTCAATTAACATTGGTTATTTTCTTAATAGTTCCGTTATTCGGTGTTGCTGGAGGTTTAATATTTAAAAACGCAAGAAAATATTATAAAGAATTAAGAGAGAAAGTTTCTTCTGTTACCAGTATATTTGATGAATCTATTTTAGGAATGAGAGAAATAAAATCATTTGCTGTCGAGGACGATAACTATAAGGAATTTAATGAAGCAACTAAACAAGAAAAAGAAACTACATTAAAATCTGCTAAATTATTTGCATTCATACCTGGTTTGGTAATATTTATCCTAACAATAGGTATAGGATTATTATTTTTCACGGCAGGAATTTTAATAAGAGATGATAATATTACAATAGGAACATTTATTTCTTTTATTTTTTATTTATTTCAATTTTTTGAACCATTAAATGCCCTGATCGGATTTTTTACGATATTACAAAATGCTATAGCAGCGGGAGCAAGAATAATAAAATTGTTAGAATTAGAATCCTCGATAAGACAAAAGACTAATGCATATAGATTTGAAAATATCAGAGGAGAAATCGAATATAACAATATTAATTTCTACTATGAAAAAGATAAACCAGTAATTACTGAAATAAATCTTCATATAAAAGAAAAAGAGCGATTAGCTTTAGTTGGTTATACTGGAGCTGGAAAAAGTACAATCATAAAATTATTAAACAGATTTTATGATCCTATAGAGGGGACGATTACTATAGATAGTATTAATTTAAAAGATGTGAATCTAAAAAGTTTAAGAAATAATATCGGGATTGTCCCACAAGAAAATTTTCTTTTTTCAGGTACTATTATAGAGAATATTAGATATGGTAAAATTAATGCAACAAAAGAAGAAGTAGTGGAAGTTGCTAAAAAAGTTAATGCTCATAATTTTATCGTAGATTTAGAATATGGATATCATACAGTTGTAGGTGAAAGAGGAAATAAACTTTCTGAAGGAGAGAGACAACTTATTGCTTTTGCACGAGCTTTGATCTCAGATCCCCCCATTCTAATCTTAGATGAAGCAACTTCTGCTGTTGATCCATATAGTGAATTACTTATTCAAAAGGCATTAGAAATCCTTTTAAAAGGACGGACAAGTATTTCAATTGCACATAGATTATCAACCATAGTAAGTTCCGATAGAATATTAGTATTGGATAAAGGTAGAATTATAGAAAATGGCTCTCATAATGAATTAATAGAAAAAGATGGTTTTTATAAACACTTATTCAATATGCAGTTTAAAGATCCTTTTAAAAAAGAAAAGTGAGCTGATTATATTTCAACAAATAACTAATAAGGTAGATTTTTAAAAAAATAAAAAGAGAATAAAATAGTTTTAAGTATTAAAATTAGGGAAATTATAGATATTAATTGTTCTTTAAATTATTTTAATTTAAAAGTTATACTGGAAATTCATAGCTGCATTTCTTACATGTTATCTTTTTCTTATATATTTTAATTCCACCCATTTGATGTATTGGTGGTTGAGAGCGGTCTTCTCTTTCAGCAAAGTCAGTCCCTCCGCATTCAGGACATACTCTTCTTCCCTCTATTGGAGGGGCAACTTTTGTCCGATCTTCTTCTTTTTGTTTTTCTATGAGTTCAGAAGGTTTTAGTCCAGAGGGATCAGATGCATCACTTTTTGCTTCAGACGCAGCTGATGGTGCTACAGGAATCTCTGGAGCCTTTGCTGGGGTACTAGTTGGTGATCCTAATAATTTATCTAGTTTTCCATTAATTGTTTCAAGTAATTTTATTACCTTTTCTTCAAATTCACTCAATTTAACTTCTCCTCTTTATTATGAGAGATTTATGATTTTATTAATTAATCTAAGAATTATCTTAAATACTTTAGTAAAACCTAAAAATATACCTTCTCTTATTTTTTAACGAAAATGTATATTATATTTGGAATGTTATTAATCAGTTCTTTGTTTTACAGGAATAAATATATTGAAAAAATTCTTTTTAACTTTTATATTTCCTTGAAATTTAATAATAATTTTATTTCCCGAAAGAGTATTAGCATGTAGATCATTATATGATGTTCCAAATCCGGTAAAAACAACAATATCACCATTGTTCAAGTTGGAATCTAATTTTGTACTATCTTTAATTTTTAAATACATTCCTGACTTTATATCTAATAAGCTATTAATATTATGAATACTAGAGAAAGAATAAGAACCAGAATAATTTTCTACCACATAATCATATAATTGTTTTAATGGTTTATGTCTAAGTTCTATAATTTCTCCTTTAATCCCTCTTTTTGCAATAAGTAATGCAGCAATAGCATGATCTACAAAACCTTTACTTTTTACTTCACTCACTATTTCTCCCCTTTGTAAATGATAAATTGCTTCTTTTGTTGTCTTAAACTCGTCGACAAGATATATTTCGGGAGGTTTAATATGTGATTTTATTGTAGTTGTATTCTTAATAATATCATCTTTTTTTGCTTGAGGATAATCTGTAATAATACATTCCTGATTTTCACATGGAATGTTAAAATATTCAATCAAGAAATCAATTATAAAATCAGAACCTGGACCATTTCCGATAAAGATTTTATTAATCATTTCTTTTTCTCCCTCAAGGAATATATCCAACTCCTCTTCTAATTGAATTTTAGCCATTTTTCTAGTTTTTGAATTGTCAATAGCACTTTTTAAATTCATATACCATAATGAGGGAAGTTCTGATTTTTCAATTAGGCAAAATCCAAAATGTCTTGTTCCAGGATCAACTGAAAGGATTCTTTCAGTTTGTTCAAAATTAAAAAGACTAATTTCGGCCCTTCCATCAGAAGCTTTCATTAAAGAGTTAAAAAATGATTCAAATTGCTCATTTTTTATTTGCAGAAAAAAGATATTAGTATCTGCATGATATAAAACTTCAATATTGTATTTTTCGATTATGGAAAAAATCTCATGAATATTTTCCACTTTTACAATAACATCTTGTTGTGGAATAATTTTTATTAATTTAACTTTCTCAATAGCTTTTGCAATTGCTTGTGCAATATCATCCTCATTTTTTCCTGACTTTATATCTACATGTAGTCCATCAAGATGAAAAGCTTCATAAGCTACGGAAGCTCCTAATATATCAAAAATTGGCTTATTTATCTTGCCATTTCTTGTTATAGTTAGTTTTTTTTTAAACCTCGGTGCTATTTTTACTACAGCAGAGTTATATCTAGCTCGACTTTTTTTATTAATTGTTATAATTCCTTTTATCTTAGAACCAGTTATCTTAAAATCTATTATTTTTTCCAAATTTTCTTTAATAAAATCAAATTGTACATCTCCTAAAACTTGAATAATAATATCTTTTTTCTCTGTATAAAAATCAAATGAGGATATAACTTTTTTTAGGTTTTCTAGAATTTCAACCCCATGTTTAAATTTAATTGGATCATTAATATGAATATAAAATTCTTTTCTTGGTTGAATTTCAGATAAAATATTGACAATTTTTCCTGATAAAAACTTTCCTTTATTATATATTGTCCCTAATTCAAATTTAACATACATATTTAGTGAAATTTTAATAATATCCCCTTCAAAAGCTTCATTAATTAATTCTCCATCGAGAGAATATATATTTTTTATACGGATTTTATCTGAAATATAGTTATTAGCTTGAATCTTTCCTGAGCGAATACCTATAGTTAACAATTCTCCAATTCCTTTTTTCTTATCATATCCTAAAATAATGAATTTTAAGTCTGATTCTAATTTTTTTCTATGTTTTAGATATATTTGAATTTTGTCTATGAGTTCTTCAATTCCAAATTTTTTTTTTGCAGATGTTTTAATAATAGGATATGCTTTACTCTCTAATTTCTGAAGTTCTTTTGTTATCCTCTCAATTTGTGCATTACGTAAATCCATTTTAGTTGCAGCAATAATTATAGGAAGATTTTTCTCTATTGCTTTCTCATATAACCAATAAGTACGTGCCTGAAATCCTTCATTTCCTGATATTACTAACACTAATAGATCAGCGAATTCTAAACCAAGAGCAATTCCTCCTTTAAGATCAGCATGACCAGGACTATCAATAAAATTGAGATATATATTTTTTTCTTTTAAATAAAATTGGATTACTTTTAATGAGACTGTTGTACCATGGTTTATTTCATAATCAAGATTGTCTGGAAATTTACCCACAATCACACTTACAAGACTTGATTTCCCATGTTGACTATGTCCTGCAACTAAGACATTAATGATTCTTTGTTTCATACTTAATATAGTATATTTTTTAATACGCAAAAATGTTAGGATAATAAATAGTAGACAGATGAATCTTAAGGATAATTTATTAATTATTGAGGAGAAAAAATTATAAGATTTTTTTATTGATTTGGATTAAATGTATTTGGTAAGGTTTATATGCAATAGAGATGAACCTATTGTAAAATTCTAATAAAATAAAATTGTTTTAGATGGAAAATCAACAAAAAAAAGTTATATATGGTATTCTTGCTGCTATAAATCTTATCGGGGCGGTATTACTTATTGCTACTCCATTTGGGGCATGGGTCACTGGTCCTTCTTCTAATTATCATTCTATAAATGCAGGAACTATTTATGGTTTATTGATAATACCTGGAGCATTATTATTATTTTTTTGTGCAGCAGTATTTATAATACAATTTGTAGCACCAGAGAAGCTACCCGAAATAACTAAAAATCTTATAATATCTTTCTCATTAACTTGTTTTATTGTATGCATCTTAGGTACAATAAGTTTTGAAATATTACAAGTAATTGATAAACCCCTTATGTGGTGGCTTGGAGCAGGCTTTTATGGTTGTATTATTAGTAGCTCAGCAACTACAATATTAGTTTTTATTTTTCAAAAAAAAGAATTATGGAATATATAATATTAAACTGGAGATATAAACTTGAAGTAAAATTTATATATAATCAAGATGACATATTTGTAAAACTTCAATAAAATTGCAGTGATTTAAATGGATGATCAAATGAAAAGGATTTTTTATATCTTAATTGCTATTTTAAGCCTAGTTGGAGGAGTATTACTAGTAGTAACTCCATTTGGAGAATGGATTGAACCTCCTTTTGATTATTGGTATTATGCAGGTGCAGATACATTTTATGGTGTATTAATAGTACCAGTAGCATTATTATTGTTTTATTGTTCAGCAATATATATAATACAAATTATAGCTCCAGGAAAGCTACCCGAAATAATGGAAAAACTTGTACTATATTTTTCTTTAACTGCATTTACTATATGTGCATTAGGGGGGATTTTCTTTCAGTTAAAATTAGCAATTGATAATCCAACTGATTGGTGGTTTGGACCAGGCTTTTACGGTGGAGTTATTGCGAGTCCTTTAACTGCATTATTCACATTTCTAGTTCAAAAAGAATAATTTTCTTTTTTTTTATTTTTATGATTTTAATTGATAAATATGATATATTTGGATTAAATTCAAGCCTAAATTCCATATAATAATGTTTTATACTGTTCAGTGGACTTTTCCCATGAATATTTATTAAATAAATCAATTCCATTCAATATCATCTCACAATAATTATTTTTTTCTTCTTTATAGAATAATACTGCTTCCTCGATTATTTTCTCGAGTTCAGTAACCATCGACCAGAAAACAGGATTTCTCCAGTCTATGGGCTCTTGAATTGATCGTCTTTTTGAGAAATCTGTAGACAATAAATATTTCCAATTATCAGAGGTCTCTGCTTTTGGATCTTCTCGATATAAAAATCCTGTAGATTTTGTGATATCTTTATGATACAATCTTACATAGTTCTGGACTAATTCAGGGAGATCATGAAAATTCTTGGGACATACTTGTTGTATTAATCCACCTGTAGCTCTTGCTATAACAGGAACTCCTGCTGCAAATCCCTCATTTGCTGCTCCAAAAGGCTCATAATAAGAGGGCATCAAAATAAAATTTGCAGATTTTTGCAATTCCTCATAACCAGCAGATAAACGATACGGAAAAACCATTACGTTATTTCCAAATTCATAACATAAATCACCTAAATAACTTAAATTAACTAAATCAATACTACTTGGAATAGGAGTGAATATAAAATACGCAGAGGATATTGCTTTTTTTTTCAGGAATTTGTATATTGCAGCTGCTCCAACGTCAAATCCCTTTTGTTTTGGTTCATCACGTCCAAATATTAAAAAAAGCGGAATATCTTCTTTTAATAAATCTATTCTATTACCCCATTTTGGTGTGAAAATTTTTTTCTCATTTAATAAAGAATTAAATATTTTTCGATTATTCAATTTTACTTCTAAAATCTTAGAGCTATCCGTAAAATCTTTTGTAAATAACTGTTCTACAAAATTACCATTATTAATTCCAATTGGAGGTAATAATTGAAATTCTCCTCTTAGTTTTCTGAAAAGAACATCTCGAAGTAAAACATCATTCATTAATTCATAGGCAAAATGTTCAGACACTGTAGATAATCCGTGCATTTTTGGAATTGTAAGTTGGAGAATTGTACGGCCTTGGGGATCATTTATGAGATATTCATCATAAGGATTGTGAATTGTGAGAACACATTTATGTTGCATAGACGATGGCATTATATCTGCTACAAGGGCAGTTTCCCAATCTTGCAAATTTATAATATAAGGAGGATGGAACTCATTTTGAATTAATTTTAGTATTATTGGGATTGATTTTGAAAAAAAATATGAATCATGGATAAGTGAATCGAAACGCCAAGTATCTACATATGGATTATCACCTGATAGAAAGAATTTATCACATTTTACTAAAAAGATCCCTAAATCTTTAAATTTTGAGAATTCAGTACTCTTATATAAAATTATTGAATGTTTATATCCTTTATATAATAAATTTCCGTGATATTCAGTTTTAATTAATTTTTTTGTATCAATCGCGTTTCTTGTCTTTTTATGATTAAAAAAAAGAGGTGTAACTAAAATTGTTTTAATTGATTTTGACATCATAGGGGGAAGATGTTTCATAACTTTAGCTAAACCTCCCCATGGAGCATAAGAATTTTCAAATGATACAAAAACAACAGTGTTATATTTTAATTCGTCTAATTTACTCATTAAAAAAGACCATTTTAATAATGAATTATATATATTTTTAAATCAAATAATTTCTTCTAAAGAGAGCAAGGATTTTAAGTTATATATACCTTATTTTTTATTATATTTATTCAAATAATTCTATTTCTAATTCTAGTGGCAATTTCTCCTCATATATATCCATAAATATTTCAATTGATTCTTTTATTATCCTTACTAATTCCCCATTTAATAACTCTTCATCATTATTTTTAAACTTGATTTCTTTATGATAATTTGGATTGCCACCATAATCATACTCAGTAAAGTCTTTTACTCCTTTTGGTATAGTGCAACTAGGAGGAATAAAACCTTTGTTTAATAATTTCTGTTTTTTTTTCTCATTAAATTCTTTTAATGAAGGAAATTCCCATTTTAAACTTGATAATCGTTTATCATATGCAAACTGTGTATAACATTTACTATTAATTACTTGAATAATGAGATAAGCATCATGCTTGCATATTTTTCTCAGATATTTTAATAATTCAAGATATTGTTTCAGTTCTAATAATTGAATTTTTAATTTTTCTTCTTTCATTTCTTATTTTAAGCCCACAATTATTTAATATAGATTTGTTTTTATCCTAAAAATATAATAATCTTTTATATATAAGATTTTAATAAAGACAAATTTATATATGAAACTATTTCAGATGGGGACCTGTTAAATTAAGATATTATAAATATTATTTTATAAAAATTCAATTAAAAAAAAACCTATAGAATTATTCAGAAATTAAATTAAGAAACATAAAATCTTAAATATAAATTAAATTTCTTCAAGTTCTTCAAAATGGTTTAATATATATATTTATTCATTTTTATTATATATAATATTGTTACTTAAGAACAAACAATTAATGGCACCTAAAAGCTTTAATACTCGTAATTATTTATAATATCTTAGTAAGTTAAAAACAGGTTGGGGTTGGAATATAATGAAAAGAGAATTAAAAAAACATTTAAATTATTATAAATATTTGGAATTTATTCGAGAAAAATCTTTAAATTTAAAGAATATTCAAAGAGATATATTTAAATTAGTTTTACAAAATTATGATTTAAACACGTCAAAAGATCAAATTAGTAAAGAAATAGCTTACATAAATAAGGTTACAAATGATAAAATAAAGAAAGAAGATTATACTTGCTAAAGTTGTTATTCATTATGAGAATTATCTAAATAATAAGTTTTTTTTTTTATTTAATTTCAATGAAAAATTAAACTAAAAGTTATATTTGAAATAATTATAATCCAAAAAAATCTTTAATTAACTTTTTATTTTATTTTGAAATCAGAACGTTTATCTTTTTAATAATGTACAATTTAATACTTTATAGATAATATTAAATTATGATTTTAAATTCTTTAGATGTATTAAGATGGTAGATGAAAAAAAAGGATATTTATGTATACTAGGAATATTAATTCCTTTTGTTCTATATTTATTTCTTGATAGTATTATTCCTGAATATTATAAAATTCTTGTCTTTATCCTATTGGTTATAGGTTCAGAAATAGCTGTATTTTTAAGTTATAATTATTATAAAAACCTTAAAATTAAAAAAGAAGAGATTTAATTTATATAGTATTTATATATGATTTAAAATATTAACAACAAGTAATAAAATCTCATTATTATTTAATTATATTTTTACATTTCTTTAAATCTCTACTAGCAATAATATTTACTTCCTCGTTTGTTATATTTTCAATAAGAATATCTCCCATCTTAATCGGAGCGTTTACAATAGTTCTAGCCATAATTTTTAATGCTTCGTTTAATTTTTGTTTTATTAAAGGTTTATCTGTTCTTACAGGAATTAAAGGATGGAGAGCATCATCGACTCTTATTGTGGTTGTTAATATTCTTTTTGGTTCAGAAAACTCCTGTTTAGCATATTCTAAGCCTCGTTTGCATGTATATCCTTCAAACACGATTTCACCATCAGGAATCTCCTTTACTTCTATTTCACAACCTGTTGGACATACAATACATCTAATTGTTTTTATAACTTCTCTCTCATCACTTTTTTCCATATTCATCATTCTCCTCTAATTAATCAATTAATGGCTCTGGTTGAGGTATCACATCAATAATTAATTCATTACATTCCGTATTTATTTCAAGATTCCCTATATTTATTTTTAATTCGTTCATTTCACTGGGAATTACATATGGTTTTTTTAATTTATAAATTATTCGATTTGTTTCGTCTTTTAACTGTATTTGGATTCTTCTATCAGGATGTTTAACCCTAAAATTGATTATTAAATTCTTTAATAATTCATTAAAATTAACATAATCAGGTTTAATGTATGTTACATTCTCTCCAGAATTTAATCGAATTTTTCTCTGTTCTTTTTGTGTCTTTCCAAATCTCTCATTAATATAATCAACCGCATTTTTTCCTGCTCTTTTTGCTTCAGCAGTTACAAGATCTACAAGATCATGTACTTGTAAAACATTTCCACAAGCAAACACCCCTTCAATAGTGGTTTCTAAATTATTATCGATTACAGCCCCTCCCATTGGAGATATTTCCGCTCCTGCAATTCTTGTCAATTCATTTTCAGGAATTAGTCCTACAGATAATAATAAAGTATCACATTCAATAAATCGATCTGTACCTATAATTTGATCAAAATTACGTCCTACTTTCGATATAGTAATACCCTTAAGGCGATCTTTTCCATGGATTTTAGTTAAAGTATAACTTGTTATCAAAGGAATATTATAATCCTCTAAGCATTGAACCTGATTTCTTAATAGTCCACTCACATATGGTTGTATTTCAACTACAGCTTTAACTTTACATCCTTCCCAAGTTAATCTTCTCGCCATAATCATACCAATATCTCCACTACCCAGAATTACAATTGTTTTACCTGGTAAATATCCTTCGATATTTACAAATCTTTGAGCTTGTCCCGCTGTAAATATTCCTGAAGGTCTAAAACCAGGAACATTAATAGCACCTCGTGTTTTTTCTCTACAACCCATAGAAAGAATTATAGCTTTAGAATTTATTTCAATTAATCCTTCGTTCTTACTTACTGCATATATTTTTTTATCTGGTGTAATCTCAATAACCATTGTGTCTAATTTATAAGGAATATCTAATTCATTTATTTCGTTGATAAATCTTTGTGCATATTCTGGACCCGTTAATTCTTCCTTAAATTCTTTAAGACCAAATCCATTATGAATGCATTGCATCAAAATACCTCCTAATTCTAAATCTCGCTCCATAATTAAAGGGTTAAATTCAGCTTTTTTTACTTCTATTGCTGCAGCTAAACCTGCAGCTCCACCCCCTATTATAGCCACATCTATATTATACCTTTTCATTATAGATTTCTCTTTTTTTAATCTCTTTTAAAATAAGATCTTTAGTTTTTGCCACTAATATATTAGTATCTTCTCCTTTCTTAGTTATAGCTTGATAGGGTAGATTTAATTCTCTCGAAAGGATTTCCATGACACGTGGTCGACAAAATCCCCCTTGGCATCTTCCCATCCCCGGACGACATCGAAATTTCACTCCATCGATAGTAATAGCTCCAACTGGAGCTCTAATAGCGTCTAATATTTCTTTTTCAGAGATAGTTTCACATCTACATATAATTCTACCCCATGTAGGATCTTCTTTGATCTTTTTCTCAAGTTCTTTTTTTGAAAATTCTGTAAATCGTTTTGGTTTTTCTCTATTTGGATTATAATTCTCTTTTTCTTTAAGTTGAACTCCAAGCAGTTCAATAAATTCAATAACTTTCTCGGCAATTGCATAACAAGATGTTAATCCAGGTGACATGATTCCAGCAACATTAATAAAACCATATATATCTGTATTATCAATGATAAAATCATATGTATTAGATACAGCCCGAAGTCCTGCAAAGTTCCGTATTGAAGCTCTCAGAGGTAAGTCGGGAACAAGAAGCCTTCCTCCTTCCAAAACTTCTTTCAGTCCAGGAGTTGTTGTAGAAGTGTCTTCTAAATCGGTGATATTTTGAGCATTGGGACCAGCAAAAGCATTACCATGGAAAGTAGGACAGACGAGAATACCTTTTGAAACTTTAGTAGGAACCGGAAATAAAATTTTATTTAATTGAATGATATTACGATCAAATAAGACATATTCACCCTTTCTGAGCAAAATGTCAAAATAATCCAATCCTAACATCTTAGATATTTTAGCAGCATGAAGTCCAGCACAATTAATTACATTTTCTCCTTTAAATTCAGTCTTTTTTGTAGTTACAGTAAAAGTATAGTCACTATGATCTATTTTAATCACTTCTTGATTTCTGAAGAATTTTACACCATTTATAGCAGCATTTTCAGCCAAAGCAAATGTCATCTCATATGGACTTACAATACCCGCAGATGGAGCATGTAATACACCTACAACCTCATCTGTTATATTTGGTTCTAGTTCTTTTATTTTTTCTTTATCTAAGATAAGTTCAAGATTAAAAATTCCATCCTCTATACCTTTTTTTCTAATCTCTTCTAAGAATTTTATTTGATCTGTTTCTAAAGCTACAACAAATGAACCAATTCGTTTGAAAGGAAAATTTAATTCTTTCGCTACTTTAGAATATAGCTTATTTCCCCTAATACATAAATTTCTTTTGATATATTTCCTTTCTGCACCATAACCCGCATGAACAACTCCTGAATTTGCTTTAGTTGTTCCCATTGCAATATCTGCTTCTTTTTCTAATAAACAAACTTTTAAATCATATTTACATAACGCTCGAGCAATGCTACAACCAATAACTCCTCCACCAATAATGATAATATCATATATTTCTGATGCTGACACTTTTGTTTGGACCTTTTTCTACATTTTCCGTATTATTAATGAATGTAATTAACTTATAAAATACTCTACTATCTTTTAAATTTATTTAATAAGTAATAAATAGCTGGTCTTTTCATGATTTTTTATTATATAGTCGAAAAGGTGAGAATAGAATCAAAAATAATTATTCTACTATCCTTTTTATTGAATAATTAACACCTTTTTAATACTTTTATATTGGTAAAGTTTATATAAATCACATTCTACTAGATAAAAATAAAAATAATTATAAAAATAAGGTGATTAAATGGGTAGTAATGGAATGGGTATTGCCGCAATGATTCTAGGTCTTATATCATTAGCGATATGTTGGATTCCTTTTGTTGGATTATTTTGTATCTTGCCAATGATATTAGCTATCATAGCTATAGCTAAAGATAACGGAAAAGGAATGGGTATAGTTGGTTTAATATGTGCAATAATTGCGCTTATTATCCAAATTCTTATGCTAACGCTCCTTGCTTCATTTTTTGCTGATCTTTTCTCGGGATTTGGTTTACTTGGTTAAATGGTAAAAAATCAATAATTAATAAATTCTTTTTTTTTTATTATTTATAAAAAAAAAGAATAACAAAATTTAAAAATTCTAATTACATCAAAATTAAAATATATAGTTTAAAGAAAACCAAATTATATTAAATATTACTATAACAATAATTAAAATTTTAGTAAAAGGGTTGAAAATAACATTTCTCATAGATTTCTCTAATTTTGATTGATATTCACTTCTCATTAGATTTCCTATTGATGAAAAATTTTTATCTATTTGCTTATTTAGATGAATCGAACCTAAAAAACGTGGATTTGATAACGTCTTAATTAAATTTTCCATTTGTCTTGAATGGAGTGAATTAAGAGGAATATTATTATCTTTTTTTTCAATATCTATATTATTTTTTCGCTCATCCATTATTAATTATCCTTGAGAAATTGAAATATATTTAATTTAAATAAAGTAATCTATTCTTAAATTCTTTACTGATAACAATTATAAATTTCACTCAAGGGATTATTTCAAATTATAAATGATTTGATTAGAATAGATTTCATATTTTTTTTACTGCATCTTTTAATGAATCTAATATATAATTTTGAAATTCTGAAAAAATAGAAACATCATAATCCCAATTAATTAATTTTTCAGAATATAAATCAAAAAATTTATCAGAAATTCTCTGTAATTCATCTTTTACTTTTTTCTCTTTTTCCTTATTTTTAGTATTCGCAATAAATATTAAGTCATGTTTTCTAATAATTGTAAATTTTCTGTGACTTAGTTCAAAACTTGAAATTCCTCCTTCAACCATTGATTCAGCAAATTGATTTATTGCACTCATAAGTGCTCCGAATAATTGGTCATTTATTTGATTATGAAAGATGCGACTAAATATAGTCACCCCACTGTTTGTTAATATCCACATATCTTGTATAATTTTTCCCATTTTAACCCTTAATCATAAGAAAATTATTAATCCCAATATAAAAGAACCAACTTATCATATTAATAATTTTCTTAATATGTTCCATTTAAAAGATCTAAAATATTTTTAAAATGATACTCTTAAATTATGTTTATTAATAGCTAAAATTTTTAAATGTAATTCTATTATATAATTAGTTTAAACACTTATTTGATAAATAAAATCATGGTTAAAGGTTATAAAGTTCTTTCTTCTTCGATCTTAAACAAATTAAAATCTATAGTTGGCGAAAATAGTTTTTATGATGATTTTGCAATTAGATGGACCTATGCTTATGGGGGTATTACTTTTCAAAAACATTGGATTCCTGATTTAATTTTAAAACCTCAAACAACAAAACAAATTTCTGAAATTTTAAGAATAGCAGATAAAGAAAAAATACCAATAACACCAAGAGGAACAGGAACAAGTTTATCGGGAGGTCAACTGACACCATATAAGGGAATAGTTTTAGATTTAACTAATATGAATAGAATAATAAGTATAGATATAGGAAATAATCTTGTCGAATTAGAGCCTGGAGTTATTTGTGATGATTTAAATAATGTTTTGAAAAAAAATGGATATTTTTTTCCTCCAGATCCTGGTTCAAGTTCAGTCGCTACGATAGGAGGAATGGTTGCATCTAATGCCGGGGGAATTCAAGCATTTAAATATGGAGTTACAAAACACTACGTAATGTATTTAGAAGTTGTAGTTCCAAGTGGAAAAATATTACGATTAGGTTCAGAAGTTCTAAAATCAGTTGCAACATACAATATTAAGGATTTATTTGTTGGCTCTGAAGGTACATTAGGAGTTATAACTAAAATAGGCCTAAAAATTAGACCTTTGCCAAAATATAGGAAATTAGGTTTTTTTATTTTTGAAACACCAGATAAAATTCAAAATGCTGTTCTTGATATAAGAAAAGAAGGGATCATCCCAAATGTATTGGAATTTATGGATAAGATTATTTTAGACGCATTATCAAATTATTTGGGAGGAGATTTCCGAGAATTTCCCAATGGGTATGTATTATTAGCTGAAGTTGATGGAGACCATGAAGAACAAATAAATACTGATTTCTCAAAACTATACAATATTATAACTAAATATGGTCCGATATATCATAAGATTGCGCAAGATGAAAAAGAACGATATAAATTTATATTTGCAAGAAAATCAAGTTTACCAGCTCTTTCAAGAATTAAACCTACCTGTTGTGTAGAAGATTGCACTATTAAGATTTCAGATTTTGCTGAAGTTATTAAAAAGATTGAAAATATACCTGAAAAAATTGGTGCTGAAAATCTGGAAATAGCTATATCTTGTCATATGGAAGGAAATTTACATCCTAAATTTATGTTTAATGAAAATAATTCTGAGGATTTAAAATATTTTACAAAAGCAATTAATTATTTATATAGAAAAATAATTATCCCTGTCGGAGGTTCAATTACAGGAGAACATGGAATAGGAAAAGTTAAGGGATCCTTTATAGAATTAGAACATGGTATTGATATTTTAGATATTATGTTTCAAATGAAGAGAATTTTTGATCCAAATAATATTTTAAATCCTGGAATTGGTAAAGGTGATAAAAAACCTATAAAAAAAGTTAATTCTATTAGAAATCTCATAAATTATAGAGGCGTATCATTAGAATTCAATTGCATGCGATGCGGTTTTTGTGTTATATCTTGTCCTTCATGGCTTCATTATAACATTGAAGCATACAGCCCTAGAGGGCGATTAAGTATTTTAAATGGATTAGTATATGGTGATTTAAAAATAAATGATTTCATTACAAATATCATTCATTCTTGCACTCTATGTGGTTTATGTTTAAAAAAATGTCCATCAGGTGTAAATACATTATCTATTTTTGAAAAAATAAGAGAAATTTTACATAAATAGATTAAATAAATAAAGATTTAAACAGAAATATGATTTTTATAATTATTTTTCCAAAATAAGAAATATAATTTCAAAGACATATAGCTTTAAATAATAGTTTATCTTAAAAAGTTATTATATAATAAAATTATATAATCTAAATCTAGCATATTTATATAATTTCTTCTAAGTATGATTCTTGTTATGAATACTATTAATTATTTTCACATCAAAAGTATATTGAAAATTTGTAGAATTCATCTAAGTTTTTAATGTCTTATAATAAGGAATAAATTATGACAACCAGTTATAAAGATCGATTACGATCGAAAGAGAACGGTCTAAAAGAAAAAGAAGAACCCGTAAAATGCTGTGATATACCTAATATTGAATGTCGTAAAGGAGACCATGTCTGTTTAAATTGTGGTATGATTATTGGGAGAAATTTAGTTGGTAATGAAAGGAGAGCATACACAATTGATGAAATAAATAAAAGACGAAGAACTGAGCCAAGATGGAGAGAATTTGGTCCAAGAACTATGCTACCCAATACTAAAACAGATTCAAAGGGTAGATTGATAGGTGCCAAGGGTAAAACTCTCTTCTCACGATTATCCAAAATTCAGAATTCTCTAGTATCTAGTATAGAAAGGAATTTTTGGGAAGCTAAACCTAAATTAAAAATGCTTAGTTCTAAAATGAGTATCCCTGAATATATAAAAGAAACTGCATGGAAAGTATACTGTGTGGTTGCAAAAAAGAAGCTTACTATGGGACGCTCAATTGATGGATTTATTGCAGCTGCATTATATGCCGCAATAAGAGTACATGAATTTCCACGTTTACTTGAAGAAGTATGTGAATCTTCTATGACTCCACGTAGAACAGTCCATAGATCATTAGGTATGATTGTTAAAGAAGTTTTACCAAAATTGGGATTAAAATACAAACCAATTACAGCAGAACAACTTGTTTTTCGTTTTGGTAATGATTTAGGATTACCAATGGGAACTCAAAAAAGAGCCATTAACATGTTGGTTAAAGCTTCCAAGAATGGCTTGTTAAGAACAGGTAAAGATCCGAAGGGATTAGCTGCTTCAGTTATTTATATGGCAGCAAAACTAACAAATCAAAGAAAAACTCAAGCAGAAGTAAGTGAAATTGCTAAAGTTACTGAAGTTACTCTTAGAAGTCGTTCAAAACAAATCAAAGATAGATTAATATAATAAATATTAATTAATCTATTCTAATTTCTTTTTAATTTCTCAATTATTCTTATTTCTAATAAAAGACTTTAAAAAATACAATTTAATCCTAAATTTCTTTACTTTAGAATATTCCAAACAAATAATTAATTAAAATTAAAAAGATAAAATTGTATTTATTAAATAATGTCCTATATTGAGAAGAAATATCTTGATAAAATAGAGGAAACATTTAATAATCTTTCAGAAATTGAATATAATATTTTAAATCTCATTAAATTTAAATCTTTAAATAAAGTAGATGAAATTGCAAAAGAATGTGCTAATTTAAATAAAAATATGAATCTCATCCTTAAAAAATATTATCCTGAAATAAAAATTATGGAAGATAAGCTTAAAATCAAATCTACAATGAATTTTTATTATGATTTATTAGATAACCTAATTGATTTCATAAGACAAGTTGAGAATTATCAAAAAATTGATGAAAAATACTATAATACCTTAATAGAATTCATTAAAAGTAAAAATAATCTCATTGAAAATAAATATAAAGCTATTGCAACACGAGAACTAACAAGTTTTTATGATAAACAATCAAGAGAAAAATTAGAGAGAATTTTAGCTTTTAAATTAAAAATGAATAATAAGCAATTTTTTAATTTTGGTTCCTTAGAAGAAGAAATAAAAAAAATAGCTCAAATTTCTGGTATTAATAAAATACTCTTTAGAGCTCCAAATGATAAAGAGAAAAAAGAATTTAATAATATAAATTCAGTTTTAAGTTTATATATTAATGATATGAATAACATAGATTTATTGACTAAAGTAAGTAATGAGATTAAGAAATTTTTAGAATCTAAAAAATATAATGTAACTATAATTTCAAATAAATTACTAACTGATGCTAAATTATTTTTTGAATGACGAAAGTTTTTAATTTATATTTATAGATAAATATGATTTTAAAAAATAATTCAGATAAATATGTCAGAACAAAACAAACTACTCTTAAAATTAAGTTGTGAAGAAAAAATAGAAATATTAAGAAAAAATTGGATGTCGCATGATGCAAGATGGCAAATGGCCATAGTTAAAAATTTTGGATGGAAAAAAGGTAATAAGATTAACAAAGCAGTGATTTTCGATATGGGAAAAATTATGATGCGGAGATTGATGAATGCTTTAGATATAAAGAAAATTAATACTATACAAGATCATTTAGCCATTTGTAATAAAGCAATGGAACTGTATTATCCTTACCCTTTAATGGAATATAATTTGAAAATCAAGTCAGAAAATGAATTAACTGGAATAATTAAAAAATGTATTACTCAAGAACAAGTAAAAAATATGAATGTTGATAAATTCTATGAATGTGGCTGTTTTTCAATGCGTTCAGGATGGTTTAAAGCTTTAGGATTGAAAGTGGAAGAAGAATGTTTGAAATGTCTTAAAAATGGCGATGATGAATGTGTAATAAATTCTAAAATTATAAATTGGAATGAATAGACTCTTATTTATTAATTTTCAAACGTCTTTTTATGTATAGCAAATGATGGAAAATCAAAATTCCAAATATAAAATTAATTTAGGATTATTGAAATATTAATGAATAAAAAGAATAGTTGTTGATTTTTATTTCCAATAAAATATATAATTTTTCAAATATTTCTTATTTTGATTATTTATGGCTGAAAAGAAGACTACTCCAATTACAGGAATAACCGTCTCAAAAGAAGAAGATTTTTCTGGATGGTACACTGAACTTATTAATAAGGCAGAATTAGCAGATATTCGATATAATGTAAAAGGATTTGTAGTATATAGACCTTGGGCAACGATATCAATTAAGAAGATGTACCAAAAATATGAAGAATTGCTTGACGAAAAAGGTCATATGCCTTTAATAATGCCTTCCGTAATTCCCGAAAGTAATTTTACTTTAGAAGCAGACCATGTTAAGGGTTTTGCTCCAGAAGTTTTTTGGGTTTCAGAAGCGGGAAGTGAAGGTGAGAGACTCACAGAGCGATTAGCACTTCGTCCAACAAGTGAAACGGCATTATATAAAATGTATAGTTATTGGATAAGAAGCTACAATGATTTACCATTCAAAAGATATCAATCCTGTCAAGTATGGAGATATGAAGGAAAAATGACGAGACCATTCTTTAGAGGTAGAGAATTTCATTGGATTGAAGCCCATAATTGTTTTGCTACAGAAGAGGAAGCAAAAGATCAAGTTAAGGAAGATATGCAAATGACATATCAAATGCTTCAAGATGAATTTTGTATTCCAATTATCTTTTTTGAAAGACCCCAATGGGATAAATTCTCAGGAGCAGAATTCACATTTGCTGCGGATGCTTTAATGGGTTCTGGTAAAGTTTTACAATTACCTTCCACTCATTTGTTAGGACAAAATTTCTCAAAACCTTTCAATGTAAAGTTTTTAGATAAGGATGGAAATGAAAAATATTGTTATCAGACATGTTATGGTCCAGCTATTAGTAGAATCTACGGAGCAATGATAGCATATTTGGGAGATGATAAAGGATTAATTTTACCATTTGATTTAGCACCTATTCAAATTGTTATTATTCCAATATTAATTAAAGGCAAGGAAGATATTGTTTTGGATAAATGTAAAAAAATCTATGATAAAATTAAAGAAAAATATCTTGTAAAGTTTGATAATTTAGAGGAATCTCCAGGTAGTAAATATTATCGATGGGAAATGAAAGGTGTTCCTATAAGAATCGAAATAGGTCCTAGAGATATCCAAAAAGATCAAGTTGTTATCGTTAAAAGACATGATGGTAAGAAAATATTTGTCAAAGAAAACGAATTGGAAAATATAATTGATGAAATCAGAAAAAAATATACTAAGGAATTAAAAGAAAAAAAATTACTCGATTTTGAAGGGCAAATTGAAGTATGTTATGAACAGGATTCTGCAAAGGAAGCAATTGATAATGGAAAAATAGTTTGTTGTGGTTTTTGTTCTATAGATATGAAAGCATATCAATGTGCTGAAAAAATTGAAAAAGAATTAGGGGCATTTGTTAGAGGAAAGAAAGTAGATGAAGAAAAACATGAATTTGCTACTTGTATAATATGTGGTAATCCTGCTACTTGTACAGTTTATATTGCTAAGAGTTATTAATTATCTTATAGAAAGAAAAAATAATAATTTCATTATTTTCTATTAATAAATTTGCTTTTTTTTACTTCTTTTCCTTAATTTAGACAACTTATTAAAAATCTAATATTTCATCATATATTAATAAAGAAAGGAAAGAGAATTTTAGTAAAAAATTAAAGATGAGGTTTTTTATGGGTAATAGCCATTTTATCTTTATACAACTTAATTTTATCTTTTGATTTTTCCACATTTTAAAAACAAAATATTTTTTTTTCCCAATATTAACTCAATTTAATACGAACAAAATCTCATTGATTATTAAAGATTTATAAGAAAGAGTAATAAAGTATTCGCTTAAACTATATTTTTATATATTAAAGTGATTTTTATATTATTATTCATTATTTTGGGGATGAAATGAAGCAGAAATTTTTTTAAAATCAATTGTTTTGGGGACTTTTGGTAATTCTGGTATTTGAGATTCATCTATCTTATATTTTTTAACAATATAATCAATAGCAAGATTAAGAAATATCTCCAAATCACCATAATCATCTGAATTACCAAAATTAAAATGTCCAGTTTTTTCAAATGCACAGAAAAAAAACTGTCCACCACCCAATTCTTCAAACATATTATTATATTCTGATGATATATATGATATAGGGATTGGATCCTCTTTTTTTTTTACCTCTATGATATATTTATATTTTATATTGCCAATTTGAATAATATCGCTAAAAAGAATAGCCCTATAATCCCCTAAATCATATTCATGACTTTTCCTTGCTGATTCAATCGAAGGAGTATAAAAATTTCTTATTTTTTGAACAATTCCTTTAATCAAAAAATTATCTGTATTATTCTTTAATATTTTTAAAAAATATTCTTCCGCTTGTTCTTTTTTATTTTGTTCTAGAAGAAAAAAACCATAAGAAAATAATGTTGGAATGTGAGATGGATTGGATTCAAGTGCTTTTTCAAATGCAAATTTTGCATTCTCATAATCCTTTTTTTCTCTATATAATAAATTACCTAACTTTTCCCAAGTATCACTATCCATTGGATTTATATTTATCACCTTATTATATGCATTAATTGCTCCATCAATATTTTTTTTTGAATTTTCTAAAAGAGATCCAAGTTTATACCAAGCATTTTCAAAATTAGGATCTATTTCTATAGCTTTTTTTAATACTTCTATTGATTTATTAATTTGATTTGTTTCTGAAAAAGCTATTCCAAGAAAATACAAAGCAATTTTTTCAGTTGGATTTAATTTATTTGCTTTTTTTAATTTGACAATAGCTTCTTCAATATTATTTCCGTTATAAAGAAGAAAAATTCCTAGTTTTAACCATGATCCATAGAAATCGGGATTAATCTTAATAGCTTTTCTATATATTTTTTCTGCTTCAAAAAAGTCTTTCTTTATTTTTTCTAAATATATACCCAAATTAATCCAGGCATGAACATTCTCAGGTTCATTTGCAACAATTGAACGTAATTCCTTTTCTTTTTCCTCGTTCATAAAAGTTATTATTTTCCATTATTTAATTATTATAAATATGTATTTCAAACATATAATATTTATTTTAGAAATCTTTTTTCATTTTTTATATATTTTACAATATTTGTAATGATAAAC
Organism: uncultured archaeon; assembly: GCA_964525635.1. GTDB lineage: Archaea > Asgardarchaeota > Lokiarchaeia > Sigyniarchaeales > SOKP01 > JAFGOA01. The sequence goes on along the minus strand of CAZGJX010000007.1, from coordinate 37,288 downwards.
ATGGAATTTAATAATTTTATAAAATTTTTAAAAAAATATAGTGGAATAATAATTATCACTTTAATTATATTATTTTTTCTAATAGTAGCTTTATTGGGAATAAATTTTGGTCAATGGTTAGTAAATATAGTTTTTTGGTTTTATGATAATACAGGAGATATAGGGATATATTTAGGAGTGTTTTTAATCAGTATTTTTGGTAATCTTACAATTATATTTCCTGTGCCATATTTAATGGCTTTAATTATCATTTCTGTTATCCCGGGAGTAAATCCAATTTTGATTGGGATAATTGGAGGATTAGGAGCATGTATAGGGGAAATATTATCTTGGGTAATTGGGAACCGTTCAAAAAATATGATTAAAAAGAGTGAACGGATTGATAAAATGAAATCCTACGTTGAAAAAGGTTGGGCCCCATTAATAATTATCTTTTTTGCAGCTACTCCTCTCCCTGATGATGTATTTTTAATAGTATTAGGAATTTTGAATTATAGTTTAATAAAAACATTAATTTATTGTTTTATAGGTAAATTTATTTTGTGTTTTCTTTGCAGTGCTCTTCCAATATGGTTAGCAGATACAGCGTTAGGAGACTTCTTATTTAGTATGTTTGGTATAAATCTTGAAGCCGCAGAAAGTCGAATAATTCCACAAAGTACACCTATAGAATTACTAATAAGTTCATTCACATGGATTTTAACAATAATAGTTTTATTTCTAATAATGTATGTTGATTGGAGTAAGTTAATTAAAAAAAAGAAAAATGATAACAATGAATTAGATAAACAAGTACATCTTTAAAGATATATACTTTATATAATTTTTAGCCTTTGTAATAATCCAGTTATTAATATTGGTAATGCTATAGTTGCATCACACCAAACACTTATATATTTTGAATTTAATGAGTATTTTCCCCATGATTTGGATTCTGAGAGAGTGCATCCAGATAGTCCACCATCATATTCTGTGGCTGTATGAATTCTTACAGAATAATTATATCCCGGAGTTTTTATTTCTTCAAGTTGATCCAATAAAGGAAATATTTGTTGAGCCCAATTTCGAGGAACCCCTCCCCCAATGATTATTGTTCCATATTCTTTTGAATTTTTAATAATTTCTCCAAATGTCTGAACATCTTTCAAATCATCAAATTGAAAATTATATCCTTCTCTAACAGAGTATTTTATTAAATTAAGTGCTAATTCTGAATCTGAAAAAGCAGGAATAAAGATAGGAATCTTATTTTTAGCAGCTATAGAAATTATACATCTTTTCTCAATTTTTTGCCCAATTTGTCTAAGGAAATTGAAAGGAGTTGTCTTTACTTCCTTGTTTGGAAAAATATCTTTAATTAAATCCAAAATTTCTCTTTCTGCGTTTTTATAATTTTCCTCAGGTAAAAATATATCATAGATTCGATTTATTCTATGTTTAAATAAATCATCATCATCCACATTGGAACTACCTACAAAATGTCCTATATCTGAAAAAACATCTACTAAATCATGAATTATATTTGCTCCAGTTACCACTAATACATCAATTAATTTATATTCCATTAGAGTACAGATTAATTCACCCATACCTGCGGGAACCATAGCACCACTTAAAGTTAAAACAGTTAAAATGTCCTTATTAGAAACCATTTTATAAAGAATTTCTAATGCAATACCTAAATTTTTACCTTGAAATCCACAATTTTGTAATTTAATCAGTATATCTTCGACATTTCTAATACTCTTTACATTAAATGGAATTATTTTTTTGCTTAAATAATCTCTATCTTCTTGATTCATCATTATATAACTATAATATCTATTTTATATTTTCCTAAAAAGAGAAAAAACTCCTTTAAATTTAAATATATCGATATATAATTGATATTTTTATTTTAATCATTAAATTGGTAAATGATATTTCAGAATCTACATATTATTTAAAATATCAGCTAATATAATTGAATAAATTAATAATAATATTTGGGTTTCTAAAATTCGCTATAGAATATTAAATTTAGTTAAATTAGATCATAAATTTAAGTGGAAATAAGATAAATTTATATTAAAGAAATATTTATCAATATTATAATAAGAGATATATTAAAAAAATAAGTTTTAATCATGTCACTTGTTCCCAAAAAGATCTTTTTTGTAAAGGGTAAAGGATTTCATCAATCCAAGCTTTCTTCTTTCGAGCAAGCATTAAGAGATGCCAATATTGAGAAGTTCAATATAGTTCAAGTTTCTTCGATTTTTCCACCATATTGTATTGAAATTGCTAAAGAAGATGGGATTAAACAATTAAGAGCAGGACAGATTGTTTATGCTGTATTAGCTAGAGCAAGTTCAAATGAATATAATAGGTTGATATGTGCATCAATAGGAGCGGCTAAACCGGCTGATAAAGGACAATACGGATATTTAAGTGAACATCATACATATGGAGTGAAACCTGAGAAAGCGGGTGATGTTGCAGAGGATCTGGCTGCGGAAATGCTAGCTACAACCCTTGGTGTTCCATTTAATTCTGAAGCAGATTATGATGATAAACAAGAGATTTTTAGAATGAATGGAAAAATAATTGAAACAAAAAATATAACCTCTTATGCAACTGTCAAAGAAGAAAATGAATGGGCAACTGTTTTAGCTGCTGCAGTTTTTATTTTATAATTTTATTTTCATATTTAATCTCAATTAAATACAGAATTCAGATATAAATTTTGGATTGAAGTGATTTAAATTTCTTTTTATCTAAAACTTTGTTAATAGCTTTAACAAAATGTTCTTCTCGAATGCAATATTGATTATTCCTAATAGCAAACATTCCTGCTTCAGTACAGATTGCTTTTATATCCGCTCCTGTAGCTCCTTCTGACATTTTTATCAGCATTTTAATGTTAATATTATTTACGATGTTTAACTTTTTGATATGAACTTTAAATATTCTTCCTCTCGCTTCATCATCTGGTATTGGAAAATAAATAATCCGATCGAATCTTCCTGGTCTTAACAAAGCATGATCTAGAATATCTACTCTATTTGTTGCTCCAACAACTCTTACATTTCCTCTTTTATTAAAACCATCGAGTTCTGCCATTAATTGCATTAATGTCCTTTGAACTTCTCGATCTCCTGATGCAGGATCTTCCAACCTTTCAGCACCTATAGCATCTAATTCATCAATAAATAGGATTGTTGGTGCTTTTTTTCTTGCTAATTCGAAAATTTCTCTTACATAACGTGCACCCTCTCCAATGAACTTTTGAACTAATTCAGATCCTATTATTCTAATAAAAGTGGCTTTTATTTCATGTGCTATTGCTTTTGCTACTAGAGTTTTTCCATTTCCTGGAGGTCCATAAAGTAATACACCTTTAGGAGGGTCAATACCAACCTTCTCAAATATAGAAGGATTAATGAGTGGTAATTCAACTGTTTCTCTAACTTCTTGGATTTGATCCGCCAATCCACCAATATCATCATAAGATATATTTGGAATGTTTTCAATTAGTTCCATACTTTGTATAAATGGTTCTATTTTTGAAGGTAATAATTCAGTAACAGCCATCGTCTGTTGGTTTAATGCGACTTTTTTTCCAGGAGTTAAGTCTCTTTTTTTAATTTTAGATATATTTTCAACTATTAAACTTGGACCTGTTGAACTTGAAACAATTACTCGATTTTTATTATCATCTAATATATCCGTGACGATTCCTGTGAATAATGGAGGTTTTTTTAATCGATTAATTTCCAATCTTAAATTAGAAATTTTTTTTCTTAATTTTTTAATAAGAGAATTATTTTCTTGTTGCTCTACTTCAAGATCTCTAATTCTTTTTTCAAGATGATTTATATAAATAGATAAATATTCATTATTCTTAGTATTCTTCTGCTTTTTATCGTCATCAGGAATAGAATTCATATTTTTTTCTTTATTTTTGCTTTTGCTATGTTTATAATATTCTTAAACCTTTATATCTTTATCTTACACTTATTTTTAGAGTAAATAAAAAAAACATTTTTTTTTTAAGAATATATTTTTTTAAGTATCTTGAGCGTTATCTAAAAAAATTTCTAATCTATTTTCTGTGGCATGCAATATTTCTTCAATCATTTCTGAATAAGAGATCCCATCTAAATTCGCCATTTTTGCCAAATGTCCATCCCAACACCATCCGGGATTTGGATTAACTTCAAGTAATTTAGGATTATTATCTTCATCTAGTCTCCAATCAAATCTACAATAGTCTCGGCATTCTAATCTTTTAAATAATCTAAGACAACATTCAATAATGAAAGTCTTTTTATCTTCAGGAAGATTACAAGGGATCGATTTAAGTTTCCAATAGGGAGATTCAGGAAGCCATTTAGCTTCATAACCACAAATTTTGGGTAAACCATTAGGTAATTCTGAATAATCTTCTTCTATAATAGGTAAAACTTTATATGAATCTGAAGGATTTCCAATAATTCCTAAAGATAAATCTGGACCTGTTAAAAATTCTTCTATCAATATAGGTTTATCATAACCAAATTCTTTTCTAAGATCTGATATTATTTCTACTAATTCTTCACCATTTCTTACATAACTTCTCTGAGTTATACCAAAGCTTGAATCTCCAAAATTAGGCTTTACTAATACAGGAAAATTAAAAGGAAGAAATTGAAAAGAGGTTTCTTCTTGGGTAATATAAATTCCATCAGCTATAGGGATATTCATTTCTTTTGCAATCCCCCTTACTAAGGATTTATCATAACAAAATGCAAGACATTGAGGGCCACTACCACTGTAAGGTATACCCAACATTTCTAAAATCGCTGGAACGTGTAATTCCATCCTTGCATCATTATTAAAACCTTCATCACATAAATTGAAAACATAATCTATCTTTTTTTTATTTTTTATTAATTCCCAAATGAGTATATCATGATTATTATAAAAATAAAAATTATAGCTATCAAGATTTTTTAAATTTGATTTAAGTTGATCAATTGTATAAAGATCATCATCATCAAATCCATTATTGGGTTTGACTATATCAGATTTGTTTGGATCACCCAAAATAACACCTATATTTTTGAGATTTTTTTTAGGTTTTACAGGAGTCCATTCTTTTTTCACTATTGCTGAGACTAATATTCTTTTTTCCATCATTCCTAAATCTTGATTTCGTTCAGACTGGGAAATTAATTTGCCATGAAATAGAACCTTAGAGAATCCTGCTTTTAATAACAAAGAAGTAATCTTTTTTTCATTATAAAGTCTTTCAGCATAAAACTGATCAGCAATAATGCCTTTATTTACATCTGTTATAACTTCACGCGAAATTAGACGTTCATCATCTAATGATAAACATCTTTCTCTACATACAAATAATTTCTTATCAATCCATTCCCAAGAACGAGGCTGGAATTCTCTTTTCAAATAATCTCCATCGGCTAAATCTAGGAAGATTCTTCCCCAAGGTTTTAATACTCGAGAAATATCCTCAAGTATCTTTAGATCATCTTGAATAGATTCAAAATATCCAAAACTGTTTCCTAATATCATTACTAAATCAAAACTATCTGTAGGGTATATAAGTTTGCGAGCATCTCCTTCTCTAAACTGAATATTTAAATTTTCTTTAAGGGTTGATTGCCTAGCTTTACGAATAAGATAAGAAGATTTATCTAAACCATAGATATTTTTATATCCCCTTCTTGCTAATTCTAAGGCATGACGACCTTGTCCACAACATAAATCAAGTATTTTATCTTCTTTTTTAAGATCCAAAATCTTGGTAAAATATGAAATTTCTTGTGATGTAATATCAAGATTATTAACTAAATCTCCATCAGTTTTTAAATAATTAGAATTGAAAATATTACACCACCAATCTGAATTAACATATGATTCCAAGTTTTTTATAGGACCAAAAGATATGGAAGAATTTATATTAGAATTAGCGTGTGATATATCAAAATTTGTATTTGTTATACTTCTTTTCATTTTTTTTAATTTAACTTTTTAATATTAATTAAATTATAATCTTTTTGTGAAATTTTAAGTATAATAATATTTATAAACTCTTCTATTTCAAAATGTTAATTCTGTTCTGTTCCGTAATTTTGTAAATTAAATCTATTAGAGATTCATATATATATCTTATTTTATATTACTATAATTAGTTAGATAAGTCTTGTCTTAATTCCAAGAAAATAATTAAGAAAAATTAATTTTTTTAATACTTTTATTATAATTTATTAATCTAATAGGAGATATTAACCATTGGAGAAATTACATTATTATAAAATTCTTTTTAAAATCGATATTACCCGAAAAATAATATCATAAAAATAAATAGATAAATACTGAAATTTAGAATTTTCATCTTAGAAATTAATCAAATGATCAAAAAAAATATTATTTATAGCTTAATGATATCTTATTCTTTATTTAGAATTGGTTAAGTATTTTTCGTAAGAAAGTCCATTTCTAAAAATCATAGTAATTATAATTATCTTCATCATCCCATTTGTCCTCATCTAAATCATCATCCCTGTCATCCCCATAGTCTTCTTCGTCATATTCAATATCGTTATCGAAATCATCATCATCATCCCAATCTCTTTTTTTTTTATTCCTTTTAGGTCCTTCATTTAAATTTGGATTCATTAATTTATCCCTCCAAATTATATTTATTCTATTTAATTATACTTAATTTATATTTTCAAGTAATTGTTATATGAAATAGTGTATTTAAACCTATCTATTACAAATAAATCTTGTATTTGTAGAGGAAAAGATAAACATGGATGAAATTATTTTTATTTTTAGTTAACTGCAAATTATCAGAGATTAAATTCCATTTATTGAAGCTAAAATTTAAAAAAGAAATCTTTCTTATTGCTTTATAGCTTTTTATAATATTTCTATAATTAGTTTAATCCAAATTATGCTATTATTTAATCCAAACAAACTGCTATCAGAACTATTGCTGTTAAGGATTATATTCTTTTAAAACGAAATTTTATCAAAGAAATGTCTACACATCTAATTTGACAATATTTATGAAAATCTAGTTTTTTAATTTAATAAAGAGGAATTCTATATTCTAATAAATAATGTGATTTATTAGATTTGAATTAATAAATAAATTATTGAATTTTAATTAGCTAATGAACCAAAAATATTAGGAGAACAATGGATTTAGAAAACTTCATTCTTATTCAATATTGGAAGATTATCTTATAAAATAGAAAAGTCGGGAATTAAAAGGGATTTGATATTAGAAAGAAAAAGTGACGTAAATGATAATATATTTATTATATTGGGGGATCGCCTCTTCTTGCGTATGATATCAAACATATGTATCGAAACTCCATTTTAGGTCTTTTTATTTATAATATTATGAACTCAAATACTTTTACAGTGAAGCTATCTTAGATAAACTCTTTTAGAGAAGGAAATCATAATATATTGAATATGATTACTATAACTGTTTTAGGTAATAAAATTGATAAAAAAGCAGAAATAAACACTACAGAAGCTCAATGTTAAAATTCAAAAAAATCTCAAAAAATAAAAAATTATATATCTATTTCAGTTAAAATTGGATATAATGTTGAAAATCTTTCATATAGATTATAATATTAATTAATTGATTGAAATTCAGGAAATGACCGTTTTAATTGAACTTTTATTTATATTAATTATAAGTATCTAATAAAATAAATTTAAATATTTAAATTAATACGATCAATTTAGTAAATTTCATAAGATATAAATCTGTTTCTCCCAGATAATGAATTTATGAAATTTATAAAAAATGCAATTACTATTGGTACTTTTTTTTGTACCAATAGTCTCTATTTATAAGATAGTTCTTACCCTTCTTTTTTAATAGAATTCTAAAAATAAATATAATGACATATTACGCTAAGAATATAGATTTAAAAAAAAAGATATTCAGTGTTAATGCAACTGATTATCATGAAATAATTTAAGTTTTTTAATCCTGTTTGTATACACCATATTCTTTAGTGGTATTGATCATAGTTTTGACATTTTCTGGTTTAGCTTCTTCAATAACAGTACCATTCATCATTATAAATCCCCCTCCATGACTAACACTATCAATCAAGGCCTGAGTATAAAATTTGACTTGTTCACTAGCTCCCACATTTAATAGGGTAATAGGTACATTTCCTGCTATACACGCATAATCACCAAGAACTTCCTTTGCAGCTGTCATATCTGTTAAATCAAGGCCCCAAAGTACTTTACCTTTAGGTAAGTCCTTAATTACATTTAAGCGTGTATTATAACTTCCTTCTGCATAGGGAAATGGAACACATCCTTCTTCAATTAATCCCAAAAGTGTGTTTTTAAATGAAGGCCAATAGAATTTTCTGTATTGTTTGTCAGAAAGAAACGCATCTGCACCTTTATGTAAAGGTATAAATATAAGAGGATTACCACTCATTTTTGCACCTCCAACCCCTAATTTGACCATTAAAGGGGTGATTTTATCAAGAGCTTCCAGAAGTTTCTCTGGTTGTCTATGAATATCCATCATAATTCCTCTAGTTCCTCTAAGAGTATCACCAATAGTGTCAAAAGGAGCCTTTGTGGCACCTCCAAAAAAGTTTGGATATCCCAATTCAGCCATTTCCTTATCAAATGCACCAAGAACTCCGCCCCATTTTAAAGCTTCTGATCCTGCTTGTAAAAGCTTTTTATATGCTTCTTGAACATCAGGAAGCCCATAAGGAAGGATACTTCCACCAGTGAATACTATCTCAAGTATATTTGTCAGAGGAGAAAGGTTTTTCAATGGTTCTAATGCTCCAAAAATACGAGGAAGATATACAGTTCTAAAGAATCCAGAAGGATCTTCAATAAAGGCATCATATTCATCCTTTTTCATATATTCTTTTTCAATACACTGATATGAGTGCTCAGGAGAGGTACCATGCCCTGGCCATGCATATAATCTATAATCTAGAATGTCAAATATTTTACCTGGTCCTGGAACAAAACACCCTATGTGAGCATCAGGTTGAAAATCCAAAACAAACCTTTTCCAAGAAGCATATAATTTATCATAATCATACATAACTTCTTTTGGAGTTAATCCAGAATAATATGCTGGAAAAAATCCTATACTTAAAACAACTGGTACCCTATCTGGTATTTTTTTCAATTGTATTGCGTTTTTAATTCTTATTATTCTTTCCTTATATAGGCGTTCAGCTTCTGGACTAATAAAGTTAATATTTTCTGCTGAAAGCCATCTTTCAAACATTTTTTCTTGTTTTTCATCTAATCTAGAAAGTTCTATATCTTGTTCAACTGGTTCTGTAACCTTTTTTTTTACTTTTGGTTCTGATTCTTTATCAGACTTTATATATTTTTTCCAAAATTTTATCTTATTCCACATTTTTAACCACTCACCCAATTTTTTGCAATTTTTACTGCTTCAACAGCATCTTTTCCGAAAGCGTCTGCACCTACATAAATCTGGATACTATCATCTATTTGTCCTCCCCCTATCATGATCTTCCTATTTTCTCTAAGTCCTGCTTTGTCAATTTCAGTAATAATTTCTTTCATAGCATCATAAGCGAGAGTAAGGAACCCACTAAGAGCAATAATATCGGGATTTACTTCTTTAATTTTCTCAATAAACTTTTCTTTTGATACGTCTACACCAAGGTCAAATACTTTAAACCCATTTGTATCAAGCATAAATTTTACAATATCCTTTCCAATATCATGAATATCACCAAATACGGTTCCTAATACAATTTTTCCCAGATTTTTTGAATTAGTATCAGGTTTAAGTAGAGGTTGTATTATATCTGTTATATCTTTTGAAATCTCACCAGTCATAATTAATTCTGATAAGAAATACTCATTTTTCTGATATTTTTCACCTACAACACTCATTGCTTCTTTTACATCTCCTAATATATTAAGGGGATCTTCACCTTCTTTAATTCTATGATGAACTAGTTCTATAGCTTCATCCTCATCTAATTCTACTATTAAATTTATTAGATCATTTGACAAAATAATTCCTCTAATTAGAAATAATTAGTTATTTTTTTAAATTTATAAATTCTAACAGAATTTCTAATTTTTAAATTTTTACCATTGTAGTATATAAATAGGTTAATTTATCCTATTATTATAATATAGTTGATTAAAAGACTTTAAGAATTAAAAGAAGTAATAAATGTTAATATTAGTTGGTTTTAAGAGGAAAAGTTATGATAAAAATGCTACCTTTTGAAATATCATTTGGATCATTATCTTCAATCCAAATTTTTGCATCATATCTATTTAGTATTTCTTTAATTAATGATAAACCCAAACCTAATCCACTAACAGATTTATCTTGATTATAAATAACTCTATTAAATAAAACTTTTTTAATTTGATTAGGTATACCTTTTCCATTATCTTTAAACTCAATTTTTAATAATTTTTCTTGATTTTTATAAATATTTGAAATTTTCAAATTAATTTCTACTAATGGATTTTTATTATGTATGATAGCATTTATCAATATATTTTCAAAGACATCCAATAAAAAACCATCTGCTAGAACTTTTGGACTTTCACATCTATTATCAATACATACCTTAACTTTTTTCTCATTAGATATTTTTTCAGCAGTTGTAATCGCTTGTTTTAATACATCAATAATATCAATAATAGAGAAATTATTTTTTGATGATTCTATTTCTGAAAATTTATTAACATTATTGACTAAATTGGAAGCTCTCTTTATTTGTCTTTTAATATCTCTTAGAGACTTTCTAATCTGTTCAGAATTTTCTATATTTTTTATTTCAGATAATTCCAAAGATAATAGCATACTTTGGAGAATATTATTCATATCATGAGCAAATAAATCTTTATAAAAATTCTCATGTTCATAAGCTTTTCTATATTTTTCCTCAGATTCTTTTAAATTCTTTTCAGCTTTTACACGCTCAGTTATATCATTAGCCATCGTTAATATATAAGGTTTATTGTTAATAATAATTTTAACTACTGAAAACAAAGAAAACCTAATGTCTCCATTCTTTGTTCTTGTTTTTAATTCCATATTAGTTATATTTCCTTTTTCTTCAATGAGATTTAAAAGTCCTTTATAATCTCCCTCAACCCATAAATTAAGATCAGCGCCAGTTTTACCAATAACTTCTTCTTTTTTAAAACCCAAATTTTTTAACAAAATATTATTAACTTCAATAAATTTTCCAGTCTCATATTCAGCAATTCCCATTGGGATAGCATTGCTCTCAAATGCTTTCATAAATTTTTCTTCAGATTCTTTTAGTTTCTTTTCCATTAGTTTCCGTTCGGTGATATCAATTGATAAACCAACAATACCACTAATTTCTCCTTTATCATCATTATAAGGAACTTTACTTGTTAGGGCATAGACCTTTCCATCTGGGAAATCCCCACTCTCCTCAAAATTCAATCTTGCTTTTCCAGAATTAATGATCTTCAAATCATCCTTTCGGAATGATTCAGCTTGATCTTTTGGAAATAAATCAAAAGTTGTTTTTCCAATTATATCTTTTTTATCTAATTTAAGGGAATCAGCAAAATTTTGATTTACTAAAGTAACTATATCATCTTTATTTTTGCAATATATCATTCCAGGGATAATATCTATAATAGTCTCTAATTGTTTACTTAAAGCTTGATATTTTTCTTCCATTTAATCCACTTTAGATCTATTATGAAAAATTCCTTATTAAAATCTATTTATTTATATAGGCTAAATTATATTAATTAAATTTAAGATTTATGAGAAATAAGAGAGATCCTTATTCAATTTCTTTTATTATATCTTTTAATTCTTTTCTATTTGTTGAATTTGGGATAGATCCCTTAATATAACCTAAAGGTAATATGGTTAATAGAAAATTATCTTTTTTAATACCCAGAATTTCTTTAGCTTTTTCACGGTCTAAGCTACCAATCCAACAAGTACCAATATTTAAGGCCCATGCCATTAACATCATGTTCATCGAAGCTAAACTAGTATCCTGAATATACCAATTTGGATTTTGATTAACCTTACCGACAATCGCAATTATTAATGGAGCTTCTATTATAAATTTACCATATCTAGCTATTTTTGATAAATCTTCTATTATCTTTTTATTTTTTATTATTAGAAACTGCCATGGTTGCCGATTAGAAGCTGAAGGAGTCCATTGTCCTGCTTCAAGAATCATATTGATTTCTTTATCTGAAATTGTTTTATTTTGAAAGGATCTTATACTCCTTCTTTCCTTTAAAAAATTTAATAAATCTTCTGGTTCAATCATAAATTTCACATTTGTAGTTTAAAGAAAATAGAATGTAAAATATTTATCCTTTTTGGATTAATTCTAAATTAAAAAGAAAAAAAGATTTAATTAATTTTTAGTGAAATATTATTTTTCGTTTCTTCAATATCATTATTGTTATTATTCCTATTAATAAAGAAACAAAATAATAATACTCAAGCGAAATTCCAACGTTTAATACTCCAGTATTTTTTTTAACAGTAAAAATAGCCGAATCAGAAACAATATTTCCACCTCCATCTGTAAAGTAAATTGTAAAATTATATTTACCTACTGAAAGGTCAGTTGGAATCTGATAACTAATATGTTCACCACTATACCAAGAAATAGGTCCTGCTACAATACCTGTACCTTGAAGCTCAATTGTATATGTTTCTGGATGTTCATCAGTTGCCTCCCAATGAAAATAATCCCCAGAATAATGTCCTTCATAAACAGTTCTATCATCCGGTATTTCAGTTATAACCGGAATTACAGATTCATCAACATAAACATGAAAACTATCAATATCAAAATGACCATAATTATCACTAAAATTAATAGTAAATATATGATCACCTATAGAAAGACCTTCAAGAATATTATATACAACTTCAACATCATCTTCCCATGGGGTGGGACCTGCAATAATACCTGTTCCTTGAAGTTCAATTGTATAATTGCTTGGATTTTCATCACTTACTTCCCATGAAATAGTTTTATTAGAATAACCAAATTCGTAATACTGATCACTTGGTTCCCAATATATGCTTGGATCACGCATGTCAAATCGCCTTCGAACCTGAATAACTGCTAATCCAGAAGGTCCATCTGCAACATAAGCATAATCTCCATTCATAAAAATCCCATATGCTTCTCCTGTGGTATCCTCATATATAGGATTTCCTGGATTGTTTGGATCTAAGATGTTTATAATGACCAAACCAGATGTTCCATCAGCCATATAGGCATAATTACCTTCCACATGAATATTATATGTCACACCATTAGTATTTTCATATACAGGAGTTCCAGGATTCGTTGGATCTGAGATATTAATAACTGCTAATCCAGCAGTACCATCTGCAATAAAAGCATAATCTCCATCTATATAAACTCCATATGCTTCTCCAGTTGTATCCTCATATATAGGAGTTCCGGGATTCGTTGGATCTGAGATATCAATAACTGCTAATCCTGATATTGCATCTGCAACATAAGCATAATCTCCACTTACATAAATTCCCCATGCTTCACCATTTGTATCTTCATACACAGGAGTTCCGGGATTCGTTGGATCTGAGATATTAATAACTGCTAAACCTTCTTCTCCATCGGCAACATATGCATAATCTCCACTCACATAAACATCGTATGCAGTTCCGTTTGTATCTTCATATACAGGAGACCATGGATTCCCTGGATTTGAGATATCCATAACTGCTAAACCTTCAATACCATCTGCCACATATGCATAATCACCACATATATAAACATTTTGAGCATTTCCAGCAGTATTTTCATAATTAGGTGCTTCAGGATCGGTTGGATCTGAGATATCAATAACTGCTAAACCTGATGCTCCATCTGCTACATATGCATAAGAACCACTAAGTTGAACTCCAAAAGCAAGTCCGTTTGTATCTTGATATATAGGATTTGTTGGATCTATTTGTTCAGATATATCGATAATTGCTAAACCTTCAACACCATCTGCCACATATGCATAATTACCATCTACATAGACCCCATAGCCATCTCCTTGGGTTTCCTCGCCTCCAATACCTTTTGGATTAGTAGGCTTGGATAAATCACTGATACCTAATATAAAATCACTAATAGTATATCTATAATTTCCATCTATATAAATATCATTTGGTGTTCCTCCTTCCGAGTATATTGGAGTTCCTGGATTGGTTGGATCAGAAATATGAATTGTTGCTACACCATGAATGTGGTCACTCAAATAAGCATAATCTCCATATATAACAACAGTATTTGTATCTCCCAACAAATCTTCATAAACTGGAGTCCCTGGATTGGTTGGATCAGAGATATCAATAACTGCTAAACCCGATGCATAAGCTGCTACATATGCATAATTCCCCTCTATATAAACATCATAAGCGTTTGAAGTAGTACCACGATATATAGGTGTTCCTGGATTGGTAGGATCTGAAATATCTATAATTACTAGACCCGAAGAACTCCCCGCTATATAAGCGTAATTCCCTTCCACAACTACATTATCTGCATGTCCAGTTGTATCCATATATATAGGAGCTCCAGGATTGGTTGGATCTGAGATATCAATAATAGCTAATCCTTCATTATAATCTGCGACATAAGCATAATCTCCACTTACATAAATTCCCATTGCTTCACCATTTGTATCTTCATACACAGGAGTTCCGGGATTAGTTGGATCAGAGATATCAATAACTGCTAAACCCGATGCATAAGCTGCTACATATGCATAATTCCCTTCTACAAAAACATCAAGTGCATAATCAGTTGTATCTACATTATAAACATAAGAAGATTTAGGAGAATCAGGAATGAATATGTGAGGTTCTTTTTCCTTTTCAATAATATTATAATTATAGTCCATAAAATTGCTAATAAAATTGGGAATTGTAAAAAGTGTGATGGTAATTATTAATACGAAAAAAAATTTAAATTTGTAATTTTTATAATTTTTAATCTTAGAATTATTCATTTTCTTAACTTTTTCTTTGATTTTTTATTAAATTTTAACTTTTTTTTTAAAAATTTAAGTTAAATTTAATTTAGTTAAATTCATATATAAGGTTTTTTTGTATAGCAATAAATAGAATGGTACAACCTAATAATTAGGAGTAGAAAATATTAATTAAGGAATAGATATTTATTATTAAAAAAAGAGATTGATTTCTAAGTATTATTAAGATTATTATAGTATTCAGAATCTAAATTGGGATATAATTTCTTTTTTTTCCCTTCCAATTTTATATTAATTAAGTTTAAATCAACTAATTTATTGATATGATAATGAATTGTTTTATGATCTACCCGTAAATCTTTTGAAATTCTATTATTATAGATCCCTGGTTCCTCTTCAATCATTTCTAATATCTTTAAAGTTAATTCACTCTTTCTGAGTTTTAAATCAATATTTGAGAGAGGATTTTTAGGGTAATATGGAAAATAGACGAGATATCTTTCAATTCTTTTTTTTCCAATTACTTTATAGGTCTCTAAAATATCTAAATGCCATGCTAAATTCCCTGCTGATAATTCTGTTTTTCTCAATAATTCATTAAAATGTATCCCTGGCTCTTCTAATACTAAATCAATTATCTTATTTCTATTTTCATTTTCTAATACATCCTCTAATGAGAGATTATGAGCGCCTTTATCTATTGGAATAGTCCGGGTCTTTAAAAATTGTAAGAATTCCCTTTTGGATAATAATATTGTTAAAGCAGAAACCCCAACAATCATAAATATCAATAAATACCATATCCAATCATAATTAATGGTATTTATTTCAAATAATGTAATGTAATATCCTTCATCTGCGTTTAATGTCAAGATCTGAGCTTCAAGATAAATCTCTCCGGATGAATCATTTAATTTATCTACCGTTTTGAGGGGTTGCCATGAATTTGCTCCTTCTTCATATAATACAATTTTATAATTAAAATTGGGTTTTAGTCCATTATTCATGCTTTTTTTATATCTTATAGTGAGATTTTGGATAGAAATGTTTGAACGAATATTAATAATATGATTAAATCTATATCTATATTGCAAATTCCCATCAGATGGACGTTTTGGAGTTTTGTTTAAATTAAATTTTTCCATATTTGATTTTAATGTAAAATTTACACTTAAAGGATTATTTTCGTTTGTTATTAATATCAAAGATTCTCGATTAAAAATAGAAGGATCTAAATCTATGTTTGTATCCATATAAGAATCTGTAGAAATGCCAAAAAGAACATTATTATTAGTAAAATTATAAAATACTGTTTGATTAGGATTTATAATATCATTGTTAACATAATTACCTGAAATATCTTTAGTAACTCCTAGACTATTTATAAATAGAAAATTGAACTGGAAAAGAAATAAAAAAAAAACCAATAAAGTTATTTTTCGGTTCAAATGTTTTTTATTAGACATTTTCTCTTATAATCTCTAAAATATTTTTTAAAATAAAAAAAAAATTAAAATAATAAATAAAAACCGTTTAATTATCTTCTCTTATAATATAACAC
The DNA here is from genome assembly GCA_964525635.1 of uncultured archaeon. GTDB lineage: Archaea > Asgardarchaeota > Lokiarchaeia > Sigyniarchaeales > SOKP01 > JAFGOA01. The sequence continues at coordinate 20,679 of CAZGJX010000007.1, read as the reverse complement.
ACTAACAACAGCAATTGCGGCAATTATTCCAACAGTTGTTCCTATTCCAACGTATAGTAATATATTATCTTGTACAGGAATTAAAATTGTCCATACAGAAAAATGATCCGTATTAGCAACGAGAAATCCATCTTTTTGACTAGTAGGGACAGTAACCCATTTTTCAGTTGCCTCATCGTAATAAGCCCAATTTCCAAGTCTATTCTGGTTCGTTGCTCTGATTTTTAATTGAGCTTGAATTTGTGAGCTGTTGCAGCTAATATTTATACAAAATCCTTCCTGATATCTTACACGATTTCTATTTCTAGTAGTAAGTCGCTCTCCATTTAATAATCCTAATTCTGCTTGTTCTTCTGTGCATGTCATATTCATATTAAGATCACCATCAGCACTGATAATTTCAAGTTCAAATTCCTTATTGGAAATTTGTAATGATTGACAATTTATTTGACCCTCAACATCCACAGCACTAGAAATATTAATTCTTGTTTGTTGTAGAAATTGATATTGCATTTCATTATTTGCTTGAATTTGGAATTGAGTACTTTCAAAATCAGGTCCGTATGCAGCTGAAAAGTTTGGTATCAATAAAATTGATAGTATACTTACTATTGCTACTGTAGGTATTAAAAGTTTGTTTAATTTTTTCATTTTTTTATTCACATCATTTGTTTTAATAAAAATAAATCAATTCTATATTTAAAGCATTGAGGGACAATCTTTCCCATAAATTTCAAGTTAATAAATCAACTATTTATATAAAATAAGATTTTTTTTTTACATTTAAAATTGAAGAATTTCATTGGTTATTATCAACTTTATGTTAACATTTATAGCTATAATAAAAAAAAGGGTAAATAAAAACCTATAATTCTTTTATATTGGGTATACCAATTATTAAAATGAATTTAACTAATAAAATTTATCTAATTAAAAAGATCTGAGGTAATCTTTTTGGATTTTTTAAGAAATTGCCATAAATTTAAGTCAAATTCTTTTTTTTAAAATCAAATATAGAATTTAGAGGGAGAACATAAAAAAATACCCTATAACTTAAATTTTTAAGTGATAAATTTAAAAATATTATTAACTATTCAACCTTTAATTAAAATTGAATTTCGATTTTTAAATTTTTAATAAGAAATACGGAGTAATTTCTATGTTAAAAGAATTTACAAAAAAGATTTTTACAAGATATGGTCTTACAGAAGATGAAATTGATGTTTATTTAGTTTATTTAAGAGTTCCAAGAGCTACTGTAAGTGAGGTCTTTTATCATTTAGAAGACGCAGAAGGAAAAGAGATAACTTATGAAAGGGTTGTCGAAGTCACAAATAAATTTGTTGATAATGGTTTCTTGAAGGAGATTAATGGTATAGTCAAGAGATATATTCCTCTTGAACCTTATTTTGAGTTATTTAACACAGAGTCTGAGACTTTTCGAGTTGCAATTGCAGATATTAAAGATAGGGTTTTAAAGGATCAGTCAAGTCGATTTGAAAAATTGGAGGGGATTCAAACTAAGAGCATCAAAGAAGTAGATGATGCAGTAGATTCCCAAATAAAACATTTCTTTGAAGATTCTGACCTTAAAAATAAAAATAAAGAAACAAGAATAACTAGTGCTAGACAAAAATTTACTAACACAGAAAAAATCCTTGAAACAAATCTACATCAAATAATGAACACTCTAAATTCTGATTTAAAAACGATTTCTAATAGTTTTGTCAATGAAAATGAATCTGAAATTAACAGTACCAAGACTGATATAACAAAAATAATTTCTGATTTATTGAAGGATTTTTCCGAAAGAGTAAATAAATTAGAAGCAGAACTTAAAAATGATTTAGACGAACATGTTGTAAGGCATGAAAAGATTTCTAGTGATCTAAAACCAAAAATGGAAATGATTCTTGAAAAATATCTTGAGAGAATGGATAAAATAATAAAAGAATTGAAGGAAAAAATATCAAAATTATTAAGCGTGCATATAAATCATTTGAAAAATACAACAGATACGCTGGAAAAAGATTTAAAATCTAAGTTAGATGAACGTCATGATATTGTTGCAAAACAAACAACTAATTTTAAAGAAACTACTGTAAAATTAATAGATAATTTACTTGAAATATCTAATAGATTCAGCGACCTTGCTGATGATCTTTCAGGTAGAGGTGCTGCTTTTAAGTCACTATTTCTTGGGAAACATAAAAAGTATAAAGCAAGATATTCTCAAGTAAAAGAAGATATTCTTAAATATTCTAAGCCTATGAAGAAAGAATTCATAAAAGAGAGCGAAGAATTTATAAAAACAAATAAAGAAACGACAAATACAAGCAAATCCGAATTAAGTAAAATTATTTCTTCTGAAAATAATGGATTAGCCTCAGAAACGAAAGATTTGGATCAAGAGGCTCAAGAAACATTAAATGCCCAATTAGAAAATCTAGCAACTGACTTAACAAAAGAAATTGATAATACTCTTCAAGGGGGTGTAGATGATTGTTCCAATACTACTACTAAACTTAAAGATTCTTTGGAAAACTCCATAAAAACACATCATACTCAATATGATGATGCTATAAATCGCCATAAAGATGGTAGTTTAAAGCATTATACCGATTTTGATACCGAAATTAAGAGAAAAAATGAAGGATGGACTAGAGATGTAGATACTAAATTCAATGATGCTAATAGAAATGTATCAGATAAAATTAATGGGAGTATTAATTTCTGGGATAATGAATCTAAGGATATGAATCAAAATCTAAGTGAAATGCTTGAAGATCATAAAGCAAAATATAAATTAAATGCAACTACATTACAAAATAGTCTCACTCAGACAATAAATGATAATACTCAAAGCACTAAAGATGCAATTGCTGACTTTACTCTTGAATTTATGAATTCAATTGATGATGCAACAGAAAAAGCGGAATTAACTGAAGAAAAACTAACAGATATTTTCAATGCATCAAGGGCTATTCCTGAAATTTCAAAAGTTACAACTTGGCATACAATGGGAAAAAAAGCATTAGTAGCTTGTATAAAAGATGCAATATACAGAACAAAATCCTCTATTATTATTGTAATGCCAGTTGTTGTGCCTGAAATTTTACAAGTTATTTCTGAAATAGCATTTCAAAAGAAAGCAGTAAGATTTATGCTTACCAGCCATTGGGATATGAATGCTTATGGAGGTATCATTAACAAGATGAAACTATTAGGAAATATTCAATTCCGCCAATTATCACAAGCAGGTGAATTTTTCGCTGTTACAAGAGATGCCGAAGAAGTAATTATTGCACCCCATACAGATAAAGAGTCTGAAATGATTAGTATTGTTAGTGATCAGATGCTCTACGCTAAATTATATGCGGGTTTTATCGGACCCATCTTTCAAGCTAATAGCAGACCAATTAAGTAATAATTAGCTATTTTTTTTTACCTTTATTTTTAATTTTATATATATAGGTACAAACAAGGTCCTTTAAAATTAGGAGATCTTTTTCTATTTTATTGAGGATCATTGGTCAGTATAAACTATCACTTCTTATTTTTTATTTTCGATACGATCTAACCATTCAAAAAAAAGATAATTAAATAACTCTTCTTGTTCTATTTGAAGTGCATTTCCAGCAACATCAAGTATCGCTAAAGTAGCTCTAGGATAATTGTCAAGAATATTCCAAACACTATTATATCCTACAATATTATCTTGCCTTCCAAATATGAATAAAGATGGTTTTTCATAAATATCATTATCAATTTCAAATGAAAAACAAAATTTTTTATTCAACCTCTCAATTAGTTCAAAATCAGCTCCATTTATTCCAGATAACACTTCTTTATTAAATCGTTCCCAATTATGCTTATCATGAAGTACTGAAATGGATTAAAATCTTTCTCTATCAATTTTAGAAATGAACTCTTCAAAATATATTGCTCTCTTAAAGACCTGATTTTTAGAGAGGTTTTCTTTTTTATTATCAATATTTGGACATATTGACAATAAACCATCCACTAAATTAAATTTCCTTTTTAACACTCCCCTAGCTAAATAACCTCCATAGGATTCTCCAATAATTAAAAAAATTGAGTTTTTTCCCAAAATTGCATCAATAAATTCTAAGACAATAATCAAAATATCATCATTAGTTTGTATCCATTACCTACCTTTAGTCTTGCCCATACCAAGCAAATCAAAATAAATGCGTTTCCATCCGTTTCTTTTTTGAAATATTGATTCCATACAACCTTTCATTACTTGATGATCAGGGATCATTCCATGAATCATTAATATTGGTTTTCCAGTGCCGATTATTTCAAAATATATCTTAATCCCATTTTCTAATCGATACTACAATTTAAATCTTTTTTTTTATTTAATTTATTAGTCTAATTCTAAATTGAATCTAATATATTCATTAATTCATATTATTTTAAATCATAAAGTGTGTTATGTTATAATTAAGTTTAGAGCATAATAAATTTTAAAATAAATTGAAAATAATGTCAGAATTAAATGATACGTTAAAAAATTTTTTCAAACATTGGTATTCAGGCTTTATTGATAGTCTTGAAAGTTTGAAGAAAGATATACAGAATAAAATACTTCAAGAATGTGGAAAAGCTTGTGCAAATTCTTACACCGTGAAAAAATTTCAAGAAGCACTAAAAGAAAATCCTAATTATGATTCCTTTCTCAAAAATTTAGAGAAGAAATTACCAGGAACCAAATTTGAGAAAATTGGAGATAAACAAATTAGAGTTACATATTCAAAATGTGAATGTGATTTAGTTAAGCTTGATTTCATTAATTCGCCAGTTTTATGTAATTGTTCAGTTTTTAATCTTAAAGAGAATTTTGAACAATCTTTAAGAAGACATGTTGAAGTAGTATTAAAAAAATCAATTCTTCAAGGAGGAAATAACTGTTCTCTTCTTGTTATTCTAAAATAAATTCAAGATTAAAAAAAAGTAATTATTTAATATTAGAAAGTCATACCATTAATTATCATAATTTAATGTGAATTTCATGATTGAAGTATATGACTATAGATATAAAAAAGAGAAAATAATTGGATATATCGATGGTAAAAAGTATTTAAACAAAAAAAAGAAGTTAGCTGCTGAATTGGATGGAAGAGAGTATAAGGATAACAAAGGAAATCTATTACTTATACTAAAAGATGATGGTGTTATTACTTGGCCAGAGGGCCTAGTACAAGGTACTTTAAAAGAAGGTAAAATTCTTTCTTTCGATGATACGCTTATCTGTAAATTTTCAGAAAATAAGAATGAAATTTATGATGAATTTGGAAGTATCGTTTTAAAATTAGAGGGAAATGCAGAGAATCTCAATGATAGCGATTTCTTCGGGATTACAGCATATTTTTTAGAATTATTTGCCTAACTCTTCCTAATAGTATATTATTTAATTGTAGAATATATTGATTTAAAATAGAAAATAATTATATAAATCCTTTTTTTTTAAGGTAATTTTATATCCTTATTTTATACATAATTAGAGTTTTTTGATTTGTTTAAATTCTTATAATAAAATTCATTTAATTCGTAATTATGTTATATTTATCGATAATATATAAAAATCTTTCATGTTATGATTCGTTTAATTTAGAATTTAAAAAAAATAACATTAAGGAAAATAAAATAAGAAAAATATTAGGATGAAAATATAGAACTATCGTAAAAATAAAAGTATTAAATATTAAACAAATTTGTATTGATTTAAAAAAAAGAAGTATTAAGAAGGATGAGAATTATCTTCTTTTATTTGTTTAGTTAAAGCACTATCATCATCATCTTCTACGTGAATTCTCTTTAAATCAATATCAGAAAATCCAGGTAGTAAGTTAATCATTCTTCTTGTAGAATTCTTTATATCCTTACTTGAGGTAATAAAACGGCCAACTATTAGAATATCTGCTCCCACTGCTACTGCATCATTAGCTGTCTCAGGGGAGATTCCTCCGGCAACAGCAACCAATACCCTATCTCTTCCACTTGCAAACTTTTTATCATGATACAGTTCTTTAATTCTAGGAACAAACCCCCATTTCTTTTTTTGTTCAGCATCCGAACCGGACATTGTAGTAGATTGTTCAGCATCTATTCCTCTATGAAGAATCACAACACGGGGTATTTGTTTTAAATTTTTTAATTTTTCAACAGGATCAACAACTTCCATCATATCAATAATTCCATCTATTCCCATTCTTTCAGCTTCCAAGAGGAATTTATCTATTGATGCTGATGATGCTAATCCACTGCAAACAACTCCATCAGCAGTTGCTTTAAATGCATCATCTACTTCTAACTTACCCACATCTAATGTTTTAAGATCGGCAACAATATATTTATTTGGGGCGAGTTCGCGAATTTGTGTGATAGCTTCCATCCCATACTTTTTAAGGAAGGGCGTACCGACTTCTAATATAATTCTATCACTTTTTGGTAAATCTTTTAAAACTTTAGCTTGATGTTCTTTAGATGGATGATCAAGAGCTATTTGTAAATAGGGCGGTCTCCATAATTTAGGGGCCTTTATTCCAGCTACAGGATGTTTAGCTCTATCTTTATCATAAAATATTTTCTTAATTGGAGGATAATTTTCTAAAGCTCGTCTGATGGCTAATTTAGTAGCACCATAATTATATCGATAGATTCTTCTATAATTATCGGCTTCAGGATGAATAAAAACATTTACAATGACAACCCATTCATCTACTTTATTTATAGGAATTATTCCTTCCTCTACACAGTCTGCTACAGCTTTAGCAACGGCAGCTTGTGCAGGACCAAAGATCTTATTTGCATGTTCCATATTGCTTATAGTTACTTTAGGGATAATAAGTGTTTGAGGTTTTGGACAGAGATTTGGTCTAATAACAGCTAAAAGACTTCCGTGGCCCATTGAAGGTTGACTAAGGCTTTGTGAAAATGCATATCCTACAGGTCCAAATTTAGATCCTATCATAACATCAAGGTGAGCAAGATCAGGAGCTTCACCAATTAGAGCTTCTCCAATATAAAAATCTGTTTTAGTTGGCATAATTCTTATACTTTTAATTTTAACTTTTACTATTTTTTAGTTTATATTCTGATTATTTTAAATGATATATTTTTCTAGTAATACACTAGATATAAATTAGAATTGTTTTTTAAATTTTGTAGAGATTAAGAATTGCTTTTTTAAATTAAAGATTTTATATCCTAACAGATATCATGAATATCAAGAATATCATTTCCTATTGAAATATGATTCTATCTCTTTCGCCTCTTTAAGCATCCTTTCTAACATTTTTTTTTTCAATTCATTTGTTTCGAATATAATATGTTCACAATCATAATTTAAGAAATTGAAATCCTTAATTTTTATGCCAAAATAATCACTTTTATTCCATAGTTTAGAGCCAGGATAGGGTGTTGCCATGAAATAGTTTATTTTATCATATTTAGTAAAGGGTAAATTTTTGATAAATTCTATCGTCTCTTGAAATGATTCCTCCGTTTCACCAGGTAAACCTAGAACAAAATAAGCTTGAACTGGTATATTATATTTTTTAATATAATGAATACCTCTTTTTACATGGTTAGGATTTTGATATTTAAAATTCTTTTTTAAAACTTCTTTATTTGCTGATTCTATACCAGTTGCAACGATCTGACAATTAGCATTTTTTAATAATTTCGCGTGATTTTCTGTAAGATTATCAATTCGAATTTCACATCCCCAAGGTATTTTAAATTCATCTTTTTTTAACATATTACAAAATTCTGCAAAAAAATCAGAATTAATGTTTATGTTATCATAAAAATTGATGAAATTGTAAGATTGTAAAGATTTTATATCCCTAATTTCTGTTTTTATTGAATTTATTTCTCTTAATCTCGTTGTTTTAAATAAATTTTGTCTTGAGCAAAAAGAACATTTATTGGGACATCCTCTATTAATAATTACATTCGCCACAGTATAATCATAATTAATAGGATTTAATTTATAACGTGCGGGGAGAGGTAAATTGGTTAAATTAATAATTTCTGTTTGAGTTCCTGTGAATTTAAATTTTCCTTTCGATTTGATATAACTAATTCCTTCTATAGAATTGATTTTATGCACAAAATTAGAGGTGTTCTTAATATTTTTACAATTATTTTTTAAAATTAATTTAACTAATTGTACAAAATTTCTTTCTGCTTCGCCTATGCAAATAAAATCTATTAATTTTTCTTCATAATAATCTTTTTTCAATATATCTTCATATAAAAATGAAACATGTGGTCCACCAAATATTATATAATTATTGGGATTGATTTTTTTTATAATTTTTGCAATAGCCATTGCTCCTTGAAATGTATTAGTGAGGGAGGTAATTCCAAAAATTTTGTGATTAATTGAGATATTTTCGATAATTTTTTCTATATCTTTTTGATTTAAATCTGAGAATTGCTCAAGATCGATAATCTCTACGAAAATATCATTAAGGTCTAAAATTGCTGCTAGATAAAGTAGACCTGTATTTGGTTCCCTAAAAAATACACGTTTAGATTCAGAAGCTTTTGTTGTTTTTGGATTAATTAATAAAACCATCTTTCCAGAAAAATAGATATATATCTTTTATAATTTATTTGGGGATCTTAAATGCTTTCAAAAGATCATTAACATTTCTTTTTTTATTGAACCTTTCATCATAAATAACAGGAATCTTCAAATCAAATGCAGGTTTTTGTTTTTCTTTATGTAAAAAAAGCTCAATCCCTTGAATATTTCTCTTATTAATAACTAATCTTATTGAATAATCATTATCATCAAAAATAGTAAATCCATCATTTAAACGACCCAATTTGATTAGTTTATTTATTTTTTTTTCTTCTGGAATAAAACTATCTATAATTTCTTCATATGTATAAATATTTACTCCTGTGATTAAGAATTTTTGAAAAAAATCATTAGGCATTGGTAATTCACTGATTTGCTCAAGAGCAGCCTTGATTTTTAATCCGGGATGGACAGATAATTCTTGGGGTATTATATTTTCATTTAAAATACTAGGAAAATCTTTCTCAGTGATCTCCTTCGCTATCCCAGGTAATAAAGTCTTTGCCATTAATTCTTTGAATGTTTCATGTTTTTGATCATACTTATTAAGTGCATAAATTCTATAAAATAAACGAAGTTGTTTTCGAAACATGCCAGCTAAGATTCCACCATAAATTTGCAATTTAAAACTACTTTTTTGACCATTATAAGTCCAAATCCTTTTTGAGTTGTGATCTATTATTATATAAACATTTTCACTGTTTTCCTTGTTAATGACATTATCAACGATTGTATTTTCGGGTAAATTGATCATTTCCTTAGTTATCATATAAGGAAAATCCTTTAACTCGTAAACTTCAAAAACTTGCATAGGATATATTTAAAAATCTATTTAATAATTTTTATATTTTTTTAATTTTATATATCTTCGAATACTCATTTATATTAAATTACCATTACTTAAGAATTGAATAAATATTTTGAAATTGTAATCAAACAATAAATTCATGAATAAAAATTATTCTAGCTCTCAAATCAATAAAATATTTAAATTTTTAAACATTTTCAAAATTAATTATACTTTTGAAAGATCGGTAAAATAGCAATATGTCTTCAGAAAAAACAGTTTATAAATTAAATATATCCGCTTTAGATGGTCTAGCTAAAGGCTCATCTAAAAAGATATCAATTGATGAAAAAAGATTCCATAGATTAGAAGGATTAAAGATTGGAGATACTGTAAATGGTGGATTAATTGGATTTCCTAATTATGAATTCGCAATTACAGGCGGATCAGATTCAAGTGGATTTCCCATGAGAAAAGATGTACATGGTCCTGTAAAAAAGAGAATTTTTCTTTCTAAGAGAGGAATAGGATATCATCCACAAAGAAAAGGAGAAAAAAGAAGAAGAACTGTACGTGGTAATGAAGTTACTTCAGATATGACATTAGTGAATCTAAAAGTTATAAAATATGGGGAAGCTGAACTTTTTACTGCTAACAAAGAAGAGTAATTTTTTTTAAAAGAATAAATATATATTAGAAAAAAATAAAAATGGGATGCTCTGGAAATTATTGCGTATTAGGTATTTTAGTTAAAGGTGAATAAAAATGGTAAAAGAAAAAGATTGTTCTTTCTGCGGATATCGTATTCCAATTGGACGAGGTGTTATGTTTATTAAGCGAGATGGCACAATTTATCATTTCTGCACAAATAAATGTAGAAAATCTTTATTAAATTATAAGAAGAATCCTCGAAAAACCCGTTGGACAAGACATTATGGTAAACAATAAAGTAATATTGAAATCTATCTTTTTTTAAAAGTCTTTTATATTTGATTTCAAAATTAAGTTATTTATTCAATATATTATAAAGTTAATTTAGATTCATTAAATAAAGATACAGTTAACTTATTTTCAATAAGAGTTAAAAAAGAAGTTTTTTTTTTAATTATATTTTATTGTAATCGAGGGAATTTAAGTAAATCATCTATTAAATCAACATGAGCAACAATCATACGTTTACAACAGAATCTTTTTATACCAAGTTCCTCATAAGCTTTCTCAGAACTTTCTCCTCTTTCTAAATATTCTAAATAAGGTCTATATGTATGTGCAATAAGTTTTCCACATGAGAAACAGCGTATTGGGATTATAATCGTTAATCTCCTCTTTTATGGTTGAAAAAGTAATTAATTACAATTAAGTAAATAATATATCATAAAAAAATTTATCTATTTTTCTTTTAATTTATCATATATTAACAATTTTAAACTAATTTTATGTTAGAGGAAAGTTTAGATTTTTTTTGAAATTCACAGAACTAAATGATATGATGGAAAGAATCTTTTTAAAAATTGAAATCTATTAAATCAAAAATTTTATTTAATATAAAATACTATTTCCTTTATCAAATACTCAATGATTAATGAAAATATTAGTTAAAATATTTGAATGAGATGAAATAAATGAGTTATGTAAAATTTAAAACACCTGAACAAATACAAAACAAGTTAAAAACAACATTAAACCAAATTGCTGAAACTAGAGATTCAAAAATTCGTAAAGGTATGAATGAAACTACAAAATCAATTGAAAGAGGAACTGCAAAACTTGTTGTTTTAGCAGAAGATGTCACTCCTCCAGAGATTTTATTTCATGTTCCTATAATTTGTGAAGAAAAAGGAATTCCTTATGGTTATTTAACTAGTAAAAAAGATCTAGGGAATGCCGTGAGAATAAATGTTTCCTCTTCAGCTATCGCAGTCGAAAAGGAAGGTTCTGGAAATGATGGAATATTAAACACTATAGTAAAAGACCTTGAAAAATTAAAATAAAATGAGTGAGTGAGATTGTCCCAAAAAGACAAAAAAGATAAAAAACAGAGTAGTTATGAAGAAGATACCTCAATACCCGCAGAAGTAATTCAGGTCGTCGGAAAAACGGGATTGACAGGGGAAATAAACCAGATAAAGGTACGTATTTTAGATGGTAGAGATAAAAACCGTATTCTCACCCGAAATGTTAAAGGTCCAGTAAGAGTTGAAGATATTATCCTTCTTCGAGAAGTAGAGCGTGAAGCCAGAAAAATAAGAAAAAGAAGACGATAATTTAATTTATTTGATATTTTTACTATTTCTTTTTTTCAAAAAAATCTAATAGATCTAAATTTACATTATATTCTTTTTGTAAATATTCTCTTAAAGCAGTTCTTATAGCCTCAGATCTACTTGGAACTAATCCTATTTTAATTAATTTTTGAATATTATTATCATAATTTTCAGGAATATTTATGGTTATATTATGCATTGGAGGTTTTTTTTTATCATTCCTATCTTTTTCAATCATGGAAATCATATACTATTATTTTATTTTAAAGTAAAATTCAAGGTATGACCTTAATTGAATTAATCATATAATTTAATTATTTACCCCTACAATATTTCACTTTATAAAATATATAATAATTAAAGTTAAACTTGTTTATAAGAATTTCGTTCTATCAAATGATCTTATAAATTAGTCCAAATCACTTAATTTTTTTAAACAAATAATAAAGAATTTTTATATATAATTGAAAAAGTTTTAGTTATTTAAAGGAAGTTATTTTACATAGAATTAATGATATATAATACATAATAGATCGAATATAATTTCATATTATCAATAAAACTACTTACTTGTTTAATTTAAAAATTATTAAAACTATAAAAATAATTATTATATTTCCATTAATAAAAAATTAAAGCAATATATCATAATCGGTCCTCTTTTTTGACATATCTTCCACGAGTTTCAATAACTTTTATATTTGCTATTATGGATTGATATTCTTCAAGGGAATTCTCATCGTAACCCGATTTATAACCATTTATAAAAGCTTTATAGCAAATTTCATAATGTTTTCCATGAGAAGACATTAACACTCTTTTAAAAAGATGAATATCAACACTTTTATCTTCAATTGAATCTGAATAGTCATGTAAACCAAAATCAATAAGGAATACATCTTCATTTGGGGATATAATAATATTACTTGTTGTTATGTCTCCATGAATATGGCCATTCCTATGTAATATCGCAATAAATTCACCAACTTTCTTAAAATATACTTCTAACTTTTTAATGTTCAAAGATTTAACTAAATCTTTTAATTTTACACCATGTATATAATCCATGATGATTGTGGAGTTTTCAGTGTCTAATTCATAAACACAAGGAACATTTATTCCATAATTTTTTATTTTAATAAGTGCTCGAGTTTCGTTTATCGTTCTGGAGGACCTAATCTGCCTATCTAAAACATCTAATCTATATTTTTTTGGAATTCGATGTTTAAAAATTGCTTCTTTTTTAAACCAATATCCATAATAAAGAGAAGCTTCTGCACCTTTTCTAATCACCTCTTTTTTTATAATATCAAAACTCATATTAAGACCTCCAAGGAATTTCTATATTATCCATTCGTTCTTTAGGTTTTATTATTGTGTCTTCGATTTTATCTCCACCATTATGTTTATATTTTAAAACACCAGTCCATGCAATCATAGCTCCATTATCTCCAGCATATCTTAAAGGTACTACTTCAAATCGTGCATTATGATCTTCAGATATATCTTTAATCATTTCCTGTAATCTTTTATTCGCTGCCACACCCCCTGTTAATAGTACTTCATTTTTTTCAGTATGAGCTAATGCTCTTTCAGTTACTTCAGTCAACATTGCAAAAGCCGTTTCTTGCAAGGAGAAGGCAATATCATTTAAAGAATATTCGTTTTCAAATCCTTTTGATTCTAATAATCTTTTAGCTGCAGTATACAATCCTGAAAATGATAAATCCATTCCTTTTACAACATAAGGTAAAGGTATATAATTTGAGGACTCCAAGGCTAATTTCTCAATTTTTGGTCCACCAGGATGAGATATATCAGCATCTCTGGCAAAACTATCAATCATATTTCCAATTGCTAAATCAAGAGTTTCGCCAAATATTTGATATTTTCCAGATTCAAAAGCACTAACTATGGTATTCCCCCCAGAAACATATAGAGTTAGAGGATCATCTATAGAACACAATAATCTACCAATTTCTATATGAGCAATGCAGTGATTTACGCCTACAATGGGAATTTCTAGCATTTGGCTTAATAATCTCGCAACTATAGCACCAATCTTTAAGATTGGTCCAAGACCAGGACTTTGACTAAAAACTACTAGATCAACATCATTAATTGAGCAATTAGCTTCCATAAGAGCTTTTTCAATAGTTTTTTTAAAATTATTAAGATGTTGTTCTCTTACCATTACTGGATGAAGTCCACCCTTTTCAGGAATAAAAATATCATTAATAAGGCTAAGAATTTTGCCGGTAAAATCAATAATCCCCACACCCCAAGTATGAGCTGTACTTTCTATCCCTAATGCTATTTTGGTGATTGTTCCTTCTAACCTCTTTAACTTTATTAATTAAATAAATTGATATAATTAAATAAATAATTACTAAAAATTGAAAGAATTTAAAAAATTAAGAAGTATTACTAAATTGATAAAAAGTTACATTGATTTCTTTCTTTTTCGAGGTGTTCTTTTTCGAGTTGATGTGGTATCAACTTTTTTACCTTTTCTTTTGAAAATAGTGTATCCGCATGCTCCACAGGCCCATCTTTTATGAATTAAGAATAATTTTCTTAATTAATCATAGTGGTCGGCCATAAAAACACTCGGACCACATTTATTACACGTTCTATTTGTTCTAACGAGTTTATTTCCTTCCATTTTATAATATTTTGACATATTAGTCATAAGTTTTTTTCACTCCTATGTTAATTAATACTCAAAAAGATGTTCATAGGCTTCTTTTTTTCTTTTTAATTTATAAATTTCAGTTCTCTTCTCTTTTGGTAAGTTACGAACACGAATGTGAAAAGGTTCAAAAAATTTCAAATCATTTATATCTTTATATACATATGCTTTACCAACTGAATATGAACTTCCGAAGTGAGAACTAATATCTCTAATGATAATCAATTCTTCTTTAGATTTTTCCATATCTGAAATTTTCTTTTTAACCTCTAATCGATTTGGCGTTCCTTTAGCAAAATGTTCTATTTTAAATTCGATTTCTGTTCTATCTATTAATGGATTTTTCTTTTTATCCAGAACATCAATTTCAAGTGACATATTTAATATACTTTGAAGTAATTTTAATATAAATATTATTTAACTCTATAATAAATTAATTTAAGGATACCAAATAAAATTTTTGATCTTAGCTTAGTGGATTCATAAGTTTAATGAGTTTTGAAATCTTATTTTTTATTTTTTTTTTTACATCAACAAGAACGATTCCTTCATCTATTTTATGTTTTGAATCTGTCATTGCTGGTTGACCATAAAATATTAAATTTTTAACATTTTTTTCTATAAAAAGTTCCATAACTAATGGTATTACCAATAAATCTTCTTCACCTTTCGTTATTTTAATTAGTGTTTTTTTTCCAGATTTAATTATATTTCTTATTAGAAGCCAACTATCTTTATGAATAATTCCTGCAGGATTCTGAAATTCAACAATTTCCTCAAAAATTCCTTCTAAGTTTACATTAATTCTTTTCCTATCTGTTTTTTCATCAATAATACAGATTCTAACATATGATTTTAAAAAATCATTAGATAGAAAATCTTGAGTAACAATATCTCCAACAATAAAAACATTAATTTTAGAAGGAAAATTCCTTAATAATTCCTCAATCTGAGGAATAGTTTCCTCTCTAGATCCTACTATCAAGGTACCTAAAGGTTGAGCAAAAATATGACGTTTTTCATTAGGAACTTTTAAAGTTCTATTCATAATATATATAAAGAAACACTTATAAAAAAATGAATAAAATATTAACGAACTCTAAGTGCATATTTTCCAGGAATATGAATTTTTAAATATTCGGCAATTTTAGATGCTTCTGGTTTAACAACTATCGCTTCCCCAGTAAAATCTTCACTTAAAGTGTGAGTTTTACATTTTGGACAAATTGCATCGTTTTTTGTTATAAGATGACAAGATTTACATGCTCTTTCTTTCAATATAAACACCTTATTTGATCTTACTATTTTGTTTTTTAAAATAAATAAATCAGTTTCATATATGAAAATTATTCTTCAGAAAAAAGTTTTTCTTTTTGAAATAAAGATATAATGATTATATTTAATTAATTAAAATATAGAATATAAATTAAAATTTAGATATCAACTTCATTATACAATTCTAAATTATTGAGAACCGTAATTTTTTTATGAAATTTAAAATTTTGATTTAATTTATCCACTTTATAAACCTCTATTAATCCATTGGTTTTTGTGGAAGATATTATTTTTTCTATTAACATTTCACTGTAATTTCCTTTTAAAATTAATTCATCTACGATTTCTTCACCACGCCATATATAAAGATAATAAATATCTTTATCTTGAAATGTTTTTGACATCTTATCTTTTTTTCTTTTTGTTTCTTTATTTTTTTTTTTCCTTTTTTATTATTTTATTATATATTTTATGTTAATAATTATATTTAAGTCCTTTCATTATATTTGATATATTATGTATATATGAAATTGTAAAAAAAAATAAAATTCATATTAGTTATGATTAGAGTTGAATCTAAAAGAAATTCATGATAATATTAATTCATACAGAACGATTCAATAATAAACAAAAAATAATTTTAATGAATTATCAAGAAGGGTTTATTTTATTATGAAGTTCATTATTCAGCAACTTCTTTATTTCCTTCTATTATTTGATCTTCAGTGTACATTTTCTCAATGTCTTCTTCTATCCACTCTTCCTTGCCTAAGAAAGGACTTCTCATAGAAAGTCCGAGCTTACCACTTCTCCCACCACCTAAAGATACAGCAATTACTTTTGCTCTAACAGTATCATTAACTTCTAAAACTTTTCCAGTCTCCTTTCCAATGAATCTATTTCCAACCTGTTCATAAGAAATATAATCATCCGTAATTTGACTTACATGAACAAGTCCGTCTAAAGGACCTAAACGGATAAAAGCCCCAAAATCAACAATTTCCACAACATCTCCTTCAACTACTTCAGAAATTGTTGGTCTGAATGATAAAATTGTAAATTCAACTTCATGAAAAGTGTTGGCATTACCAGGAATAATTTGTCCTCTTGATACAGAAAGAACATCAACGACTGCAATTATAAATCCATAGTCTCTTGTAATGATTCCTTCATAATCTTCACTTAATATTATCCGAGCTGAAACTGTCTTATCCTGATCAAATAAGAAAGGGGGAATTTCAATTTTACTTTTTAGTGTAATTAATTTAAAAATATCCAAACACCAATAATGAAGCTAAAATATAGATAAAGAAAATAATGAAGTATAAAATTAATATTTTGTGGTATGTTAGGATTCTGATAATTTAAACTTTTTTCAAGAATATATAGATATTGAATTAATAATATGGTTTTATATCAATGTAGAACCTTCTGTTTTACTAAAATATTCTACATGTGTAGTTTCATTTTCATCTTTGGTGAATTTGATTACATTATCAACATTTTCCTCAAAGGTATCATCATGGGTTATTAGAAAGAGTTGTTTAAAGCCTTTTATCCTAGGTATGATTTTAGATAGATTTTCTCGTTTTTCAGGATCTAAATTCATTGTAGGTTCATCAAAAAATGCAAATTCTGCGTTAGATAAAACATTTAAGATTGCTAACCTTACTGCTAAAGCTGCTACCATTTGTTCTCCCCCAGATAATTGGAAAAATTCTTTTTCATTTTGATTCGTTTTGATTTTAATTAAAAAATCTTCCTCCCATGTTAGAATTATATTAGGATTTTCCATAATCGATCTATAATGATTTGTAGCTTCAGCATTGATATTTTTCAATAATACTTCTGTTATTTTTGGACCAGCAATTTTATAATATGATCTGATTTTCTCAGCAAGATTCTTGATGAAATTTATTGCTGAGATCTTTTCTAAATTAGTTTGTAATTCCTTTTGAGTTTCTTTAAGTTTTTCTAATTTATCAAGAATCTCATCTAATTTTTTTTCATATTCTTGGATTAAACTGAGTATTTTTCCTTTATTTTCTTTCTTTTGAGAAATATCTAATTCTAGATTTTCGAATTCATCCTTACTAAATGTACTTTCTATTTTCTTAATTTCAATTAGATATGATTTATATGCTTTTTCTGCTTTGATATATTTATCCTCATTATTTTTAAGTTCTATTTTCAAATTTTGAGCAGATTCAGCTACATCTTTATTAGATAGATATTTATCATGACCTTGTTTAAGTTTATCCATTCTTTCATTGAGATTTTTTATTTTCTCGGGAATATCATCTAATTCTTTCTTTCTTTCATTTAATGGTTTTAGGTTTTTTTTTATTGGTATTATCTTATTTTCTATTTCTTCTATATTTTTTACAAGTTTAGGAAGATCATTATTAATTTTCTCTTTAATTATAGAATATCTTTCTATTTCTGGCTCCAATTTTTCAAAATTATTTTTATATTCCTTTAGTTTTGTTTCAATTACATCTTTTTCTTTAATCTTTTCAACAAGTTCTTTAATACTTCTTCCTATCTCCAATTTACTTTTTTTGAAAATTTTTAATTCTCCTTTACTAATTTCTATTTGATTTATTTCTTGCTTATATGAGTCATATTTCGCTAATTCATTATTAATACCATCCAATTCTTCTAATTTGGATTTGAGTTCTATATTTATTTTATCTAATTCCTTTTGAAATATATCCTCAAAAGAATTATCACCAATATTAAGACATTTTTCATTTAAGATTGGACAAATACCGGCTTTAGATTCAATTTTATTTTTTTCATTTTGCATAATCTTTGTTTCTATTGAATTAATTTCTAATTCTAATTTATGCTTTAATTCTTGTTTTTTTTCCAAGATATCAAACTTTTCCTTTATTTTCAAATAGTTTTCTGTTTGTTTCTCCAGTTCGTTAATTTTTATAGTTATTTCAACATTTTCTTTCTTTTTTGTATCAAGATTATCCTCTAATATTTTAATTTTACTAATCTTATCTCTTAAATTTTGGATTTTTTCTTTTAGATCTTGATATGATTCATAATTATTCTTCAATTGTGGAAAGATTTTTTGTTCATTTTTTATTTCTTTAATTTGTTTTTCCTTTATTTCCTTATTACTTTTTAATTCAGTTAATTCTTTATTATAATCATTTATTTTTTTGCTTAATTCTGTTATTTCTTCATTTAATTTTCTTTGTTTACTAACTTCTTTTAAAGATTTTTCATATTCTTCATATTCTTGTATTGCAGTTTTACAAATTTTTTCTGCATTTATAGCTTTTTCAACTTTTAACCTAATTGATTTAATATTTTCGAATAATTCCGTTTTTTGATTAAATAATTGATCTTTTAATACTTTTTTTTCTTTTAAATTATCATCTAATTTCTTATAATCTTTATATTTTCTATTTAGATAATCTAATTCCTTTTTGATATCATTTAATTCCTTTTGAGCATTTTTCAATCCTAAATTATATTCTTCATTTTTAATTTTTAATTCATCTAAAGGTTCTAACCTAGTTTCTAATTCTGTCTTTTTATTATTTAATTTAATTATATCAGAATCAATTTCTTTAATAATATTTAAAAAGTTCTTCCAAACTTTTCTATATACATCAACCTTTAAAATAGGATTGAAAAAATCCTTTCTTTTTTGAGAAGTCTCTAAAAATGGTTGAGTAAAGGTTCCCTGAGGTACACCAATGGACGTTTTAAAAAGATCAGATAAATTAGTTTCTGGATTTAATCCTAATTGATTTTTTACCCATTCTTCTAAATCTGTTATATTATTAATTCCTGAAACAACTAAATCTGTGTATCCATATTTGACCTCTATTTTAGGATTAGATTTTGCCAGAGATCTCTCAATAATATATAACTCATCCTCTAAACCAATTAGCCATACTTTAATATAACCAGATTTTTTTCTTCCATTTTGAGCTTGGCGAATATAACTTTCTTGCTTACTAGGGAGATAATTAAATAACACATATCCAATCATATTTAATACTGTAGATTTACCTGTACCATTATTCCCAAATAATAAATTTAACCCATTTTGAAATTCAATAGTGGTCTTTTTATGAGTTGTAATATTCTTTAATTCTATTTTACTAATTATCATTTTTTTCTCCTCTTTTTAATTATCAATATCATCTATATATTCGTCTAAATCGATTTCATCTTCAATATCTTCACTTTCAATCTCTTCGTCTTTAACTTCTTTATGTGACACATGCTTGATATCTTTATTTTCTCCTAAATATAAATCAACTTTTGGTAGTTTAAATTTATCTGATTTTTCAATACACCAATCTTTTAAGGATTCTTTTAATTCATAATAATTTGGAGTTTTTTGTATTAAACCATTCTTCAGATTTTTCATTAGTCCAACGACATCATTTTCAATCTCTTTAAAAATAGAATTCTCACTAACTATAGCATTAAAAACCTCAGTCTCAATTTCTTCGATAGTCTTCTTATCTTCAGATATGATAATATCATCTAGCGTTGAAATAAGATTTCGTGAGAATATCCTTACCTCAAGGATAGAAAAATGATTAAGAATTTCTCTTCTCAATTGATTGATATTAATCTCAAGTCTTGAATACGTAATCTCACCTTTTAGTGTAAACAAAACAATTTGAAAATTAAGATCACTTTTATCTGGTGGTGCACTAGAGTTTTTTTCAGGAATTCCCTCTTTTACTAATCTATCCAAAACCAATTGAATAGTTTCTTCAAAGGATTTAGTATTTTCAATATTGATTGGTGAAATGGTTCTAAAAAGTCTATTTGGAATATTATTTGAATTAGAATCACCAAGTTCGCAATTTAGAATTTCAAGATCAATTTTCTTACCAATAGTTTTTACAAATAAAGCTCCTCTATCATAACCTTCAAAAATTTCTTTTAAATCATTTATTTCTAAACTTCCAGGATTAAAAATCCATGGTTCCTTTTTTGGAATAAAATATTGTTTATGAAAGGGGCATGGTTACACTTTTCTTTGTATCTAATT